>JBAIXS010000101.1:0-3466 GCA_037916395.1 Candidatus Sulfobium mesophilum | reverse complement strand
ATCCGCCTCAAACATCTCGGCGCCTACAACTAACCGTTTTCCCACGCGCATAAAGAGGTCTTTTGTGACTTCATACTGCAGCCAGTGAACGATGGGGTTGATATGAAGCTCGCCGAAGAGAACAATGACAGATGTTGTCAGATGATCGAGCATAGTGCCATAAAGGGTCTCCGCGCCGGTTCGGTCAAAGAGCCGGCAGGCAGGCTTATCAATCATAAACACGTCCTCCTTCCAAGCGACCGGAATATCTGTGTCATCTCTGGTTTCATATGCAGAGGTTAAGCTGAGTGATACATATCCTGCTTTAAGCTAGCACATAGCAGAAATCCGGTCAATACGCATGGGGCCAGTGAACATCGGTAATGTGAATCAGGGGAGCATCACAAAAAAATGATAATCGTACAGAAGAAACTAAAGCATAAAGACACTAATCAATGCTCCTCTATACTTTCAAAAAAAACATGATATGTTTGAAGAAAGAGATGAAGTATTACTGTCCGGAAGGCCAAAAAGAAAAATGGAGGCACAAAATGAGTTTATTGGATGACATCAAAGACAAGGCGCTTGGCGCAATGAAAGGTGAGACTGGCGGGCTCATGGATGGCATACATAATATGCTTGCGAGCAAAGAATCGGGTGGATTGGCAGGCATTGTGGACTCTTTCAAGGAGAAAGGGCTTGGCGGCATCATATCATCCTGGATTAGCACAGGAAAGAATCTCCCGATTTCTGCCGATCAAATTCAGCAAGCCCTTGGGACAGAAAAGATTCAGCAGCTTGCAGAAAAAGCGGGAATGTCTCTGGAGGACGTCAAAGCAAAACTGGCCGAGTACTTGCCCAATATTATCGACAAACTCACTCCTGATGGGAAAGTACCTGAGCCGGGTCTTCTCCAAAAGGGCCTGGATTTTCTGAAGAGCAAGATGTAAGAGAATATCCGTTTGTCGATCTAACAAACGGAGGGGCTTGAGATAATCAAGCCCCGTTTCAATTACGTGCCCGAGACCGGGTCCTTTGCCGCTTCCTTAAGCAAATCGTTCTTTTGGGCGGCATAAAGCGCTGAGTTCAAATGATTTAAACCAGACGCCGCAGTCGGCCACCCCGCGACGTACAGGAAGGAGTCTTACCTCTGGACTCCACCGACGAGCACACAGTTAAAGATAATTTCCCCCTCTAAGAAGTCCTGCTATTCGCTTCGATTCAATTGCATAGATTGGGCATTCCTCATATGCACCACGGCAGTAAGTCGCATTTATCATTAGCGATGAGACCGCAGCTCTGCATAGTTCAGGCTTGTCGATACTAAAAGGACATATATGACCCCCCATCCACACTTTCCCCCATCACAATAAATCAATCGCTACTTTGTGCAATCCTCGATCCAGAGGCATCCTGTTTGATCGCAAACAGAGGCCCTTTCAGTCATGAAGCACTCATCATTCCCCTCGTCCTTCTGGATGGCTCTGACAATATCCATCTTTTTTTTCATCCTTCTAACCTCAATGCCTCTCCGTTGTGCGAGTTCCCTGATTTCCTGTAATTTCATAACGCCTCCTCTTGGATATAGCTGAATTCACCGATATTATGTTCTCTCTGAACTGAGTTTTTCAGATGCACCCTTTACATTACCGGCGGTTATGATTTCAAATATTCCCTGGCAAGTCAAATTAAAGTTTTTTAATGAGTGGATTTAGAAGGGGCCCTTAACCGACTTCTTCCAATAGTGCAGATACGTCTTCAATCCCTCCCCAACATGCGAAGTGGTACCAAGCGGGTTACCTTCCTTTTGAGTTTAAAAGATTGGTTGGAGAGGGAAGAAAGCCGTCCTGCGCTATGGTTGATAAGCGAATAACGTGCCGTACTGAAGAAATTTCCATTTGCAGCCGGAAGTTGGTACACGATAGTTATTTGACACATTTGATCTACACAGCAATGGCGCAATGTTGAGTGAGAGGTGTATTCTGCGCCTGCCATCTGTATGGGGAGCATTTAATTCCCATGGAAATCTTATGCCCGTGACAAAGCTCGTCAATGTGATATACGGGAAGGAGTTGAGCTTAAAACACGCTGAAAAGGAATTTCCCGACGCATGCGCGCGGCCGCCTATTAAGGTAACGGGGAACAAGATTTCAAGCGTTCCCCGCCCTTCCCTTTATCGCTATTTACTGATAAAGTGAAATATGCCGGAAGAGAAAAAAGATATCCCTTTTGCCAATTCTTGCGTTGAATCGACGAAACCCAAAATCACAATACACCTGCGCCGTAAACTTAATGGCGAAGTCGTCGCGGATATACTTAATGAAAAAAGCCAGGTCGTGGCATATAAGCGTTTTGGCATGATGAGCGAGGACGAGTGCGATAACGCCATGCAGCAAGTTAAGCAGGAATTTCCCGGCGCAGCCGTTTGGCTATTAGTTGATGTTGATGGGGATTAAGAATGACACCCGAACCTATGCCTTTCGACAAATATCTGCAGACTAACAATGTCAATAAAGAGACAGCGGAGGCTATAAATTACTTTCTTGAGACATACGAGAAGCATCGTTACAACCGATGGCCAAAATAAGAATGAGATAATTAATGGCCGTTCCAGATTTTTAGTCATTCTTTAAGCCTCTGTTGGAGATTGCCGCAGATGGGCAGGAACATTCCATGAAAGACGCACGTGAAACTATCGCTAAGCGCAGTATGAAATAAAAAGAATTGATACAGACTATTCTAGTGAAGAATAAAGAGGGATGAAACCCAACTGACACTAAACTTTGGAGACTAAAGAAATATGAAAAGAGATTGGGAACTTGTGAGAAAAATTCTGCTTGAACTTGAGCAGCAATCCACAGCGAGAAGTTTAATCAGATCCAATAGCATTGAAGGCTACGATGACGAAGTTGTCTCATACCATATCCATTTGCTCATTGAGGCCGGTTTGATAAGGGGCTGGTGCAGTGAGACTACTAATGCGGACCTAGACTGCACAGCTTCGCGTCTCAAGTGGGAAGGCCATGAATTTCTGGACAAAATACGTTCCGATACAATATGGAATAAGACGAAAGCATTGTTAAAAGAAAAGGGGGTTGAGCTTACAGTTGAGACTATCAAAATAGCGGTAAGTGCTGTAGTGCGCGGCATATTGGGAGCATAGAAAGTGACAAAAACATCAAACAGTGATGGGAATGAGCCTTTCGCGACAATGCGACGTACGTGAAACAGATCGGCATAGGAAATTAGAAAGATTATGAGGGAAAGAAAATGGCACAGCATAAGATCGCGATTCTAGTAGGGAGCCTTCGCAAGGATTCATTCAACCGCAGAATGGCAAAGGTTCTGATAAAGCTTTCTCCTGATTCTTTAACTCTCGAAATTGTCGAGATCGGAGAGCTTCCGCTATATAACCAAGACCTTGATGATAACCCGCCTGGTGCGTGGGTCGAGTTTCGACAACGCATAAAGCAGTTCGACGGCGTAT
>JBAIXS010000100.1:0-2752 GCA_037916395.1 Candidatus Sulfobium mesophilum | reverse complement strand
CAGACTCATAAGCGGCAATTTCACTGATGAAGTGCAAAAACTTTCGAAAGTGCCTGTGCTTGTCGCAAGGGGGACTCTGATGTGTGAAGAGCCCTACAGCTGGAAAGATGCATACGCGGCTGTTACCGTGACTACGATAATCATTGTCGGCATGTTCCTTCTGGGAATTATTATCCAGAATGGGACCTTATTACATTAAAAATTCTGCGCAAAGACGCAAAGGAGAAAATGAGATGAAAAAAGTATTGATAGCAGTAGATGACACAAAGGGTTCACAGTCCGTATTGTCGGTGTTTCATAATTTAGTCAGGCCGCCTGAAGAGGTTTTGCTTCTTCACGTGGAAAGACTTGAGGGAAGGTCGATGATGATCGATATGCTCAGTGAGTCGGAATTGTCGACATTGAAAGAATCTTTGCAGGGCACCGAATATAAGGAAGCTCTTGACAGAAAGGCAGAAAAGATCCTGAGCCACTATCGCAGGGAACTTGAAAACGGCGGCTTGATAAATGTGAGGCCTATCATTAGGGAAGGTATTCCCTCTGACGAAATCCTCAAGGTGGCAGAGGCGGAAAATGTTGATCTTATTATAGTAGGCAGCAACGAAAAAAGAGGCTTTGACAGACTCGTTTCCGGATGCGTCAGCAAGGATGTCGAGAAACACTCCGGGGTGCCGGTTGTCATAGGGAAATACAACGCCGAGGAAAAGGCTCTGGCCGTTGATGCAGCTACTACAACAATATAAAGGGTAAGGCGCGAGGTAACGAAACTGCCTTTTTGGGGCGGTACTATTAAAAAAGAAGGAGGACTATTGAAGAAGATTTTGATTGCTGTTGATGGCAAGAAGACCGAAGCTGTCTTGCCCTTGTTCAAGAAACTGCTGTGGGCGCCCGAGAATATAATCTTGGTCCATGTTCAGCAGTTGGAAGGGAATGCGCTGATGACGTCTATGCTCGGGGACGCAGAGCTGTCGACCCTAAAGGAGTCTCTTAAGGACACTGAGCACAAAGAGTCGCTGGATAGAAATGCTGAGAGGGTTCTGACACACTACAGAAAGGAACTTGAAAACGGAGGCTTGACGAACATAAAGACTGTAGTAAGAGAAGGCAACCCTTCGGATGAAATACTCAAGGTGGCAGAAGAGGAGAAAGTTGATCTTATCATAGTAGGCTGCGGGGGAAAAACAAGGCTTCAGCGGATGGTTACCGGTTGCGCATCCCGGGACGTCGAAAGATGCTCCAAGGTCCCCGTTATCATAACAAAAGGTGACGGATGCGGGGAGCACTCACATCTTTGGAACGGGAGGGAAGCGTATGCTTTACGGTAGTTATGTCTCGGCTTTAACAGCAATAGTAATGGGATTGTCACTAGGTTTCATACTCCAGAGAGGACGTTTTTGTCTCAACTCTGCGTTCAGGGATATTATTTTTATAAAGGATTTCACTCTTTTCAGAGCTTATCTGCTTTGCGTGGTAGTCGCTCTGATAGGAACAAATATTCTCGAAGATGCGGGTCTTATAATGTATTTTGACCCGGATGCCGGCCATCTGGTTTCGACCGGCCTGCTACGGCAGAATTTCGTGCCCCTTGCTATTGCCCTTGGAGGATTTCTTTTTGGACTGGGGATAGTGCTTGCGGGTGGATGTGCAAGCGGCATCGTATACAGGGTGGGAGAAGGTCAGATGGCTGCAGTGATCGCAGTCATCGGTTTCTTCTTCGGCATCGGCATGACTACTGATGGACTTTTGAGCCCGCTCAATAAGTTTCTGAAAAGTTTTAATGTCGAGATTTTCGGGAAGAAAAACCCGGCTATATGGGACCTTTTCGGAGGAGGGCCAACGGCAAAATGGGCAACGATAGCGGTCTTTTCTATCGTCGTCCTTGCCTTTGTCTTTAAGGGAAAACCCACTTTTGGAAAATCCGGAAAAGGCTTTTCGTGGGGTCTGACCGGCGTTCTTATCGGCCTGCTAACAATATTTGCCTGGGAGATATCTTCTGTGTTCGGAGGGGTGCCCAGAGGCCTTGCCATAACCACTCCGCTTCGGGAATTCTTCAATTCCATGCTTTTAAACAGCTCGCATTCTCCGTTTCCGGAATTCAGCTTCCTCGGATTATTCAAAGGTACCTGGGGCGTCTTCTTTATACTGGCCGTTCCAATGGGTGCAGCTCTCAGCTCATTCGGCCTCAAAGAGTTTAAATGGAAAATTCCACCGGCCAAGGAAGTGCTTACTGTATTCTTCGGCAGTATACTCATGGGCGTAGGAGCCGTAATTGCGGGAGGATGTAATCTCGGCCACGGCGTTACGGGAATGTCTACAATGTCTCTGGCCAGTCTTCTTGGAATATCTTCGATTATCCTCGGAAACTGGACTATGGTTTATTTTAAATTTATTCGAGAAATGGAGTAATAGATCTTCCACTGCACTCGGGTCGCGACTTTAAAGCCGCGACCCTTTTTTTTTGTTTTCAGCGCGTGCGTCCATAAGCCTGCCTTCAGAAAAAACAGGACATTATTTCATCATCCGGTTGTATCCCCACATCTTTAATGATAGACTGGACTAAAAAAAGGGGAGAAAATTCCATGAAGGGTCTTATTTTCAGGTTTGCCGTCGTTATGTTACTGGGTTTGATGTCTTCGCATGTCTTTGCTTCAGGAAACCTTCAAAAGGGCAAGGCCCTTTTCAATGATCCGAAGGCCTTCGGCGGCGTTCGCGCATGCAGTGCCTGTCATCCGGATGGAAACGGACTGGAACA
>JBAIXS010000099.1:0-4017 GCA_037916395.1 Candidatus Sulfobium mesophilum | reverse complement strand
ATTATCCTTTAACCTTGTAGCCTGCCTTGACGATAGCCTCCTCGATCTCTTTCTTCCCTGTCTGGGATTCGTCGAATGTCACCTTAGCCTTCCCGACTTCAACGTCAGCTTTATTGATGCCCCTCAACCCCTCTATAGCCTTTTTTACCCTCATCACGCAGTGCTGGCATGACATGCCCTCGATTGATATTATTGCTTCGGTCATTTTTTCTCCTTTTAAAGAATTGATCGATTTTATATAATTGGTTATATTTTAATTCGCGGCAGATATTAATTCAATTTTATGAAAAGCAGGATCATAGGGTTTCTGTCTCTTCTTTTTCTCGTCTTTTTAGTCGGAGCGGTTATTTCCATTCTGTATATAACCTCAACAACCGCTGAACTGAAAAAGATAATAACCCTTCACAGCGTGGAAATCCTCAGACAGGACCTGATAATAAGGATTCAAAACGTAGAGCGTGACCTGCTGACCGCCCGCACCGAGTTGGAAGGAAGCATCGATAACGTTGTCTCAAATGTCAGCGACCTTGACAAGTCTATAGTAGGTTGTATGGGATGTCATCACTCGCCGCTTATTTCTCAGAAGTTGAACGACATCAAGGGGTATATCGGGAAGTTCGAAGCGGCCTTCAGCAGTTATATAACTGCCACGGCGGGCAACCGGAGAACAAGGGAGCATAAGTTGCAATCCTACAACATCTCCAAGGAACTGCTGAAGATTACTCTTGAAATGTCCCTTATTGCGGATCAGAGGCTGAAGCAACGCACGCAGGAGGCTCTGGGAGCAGTGAGAACTGCCCAGTGGACGCTTTTAGGTACGCTCCTTATCGCGCTCCTCATCGGCCTTTGGATAGCAGTTCGCCTCACCAACAGGATTGTGAGGCCGGTAAGGGAGTTGATAGGCATGTCGCGCAAGATAGGCTCAGGGGAACTTGGCAACAGAACGACTTATTCGGACGACACGGAGTTCGGTGAATTGGCATCGGCATTTAACGATATGAGCGCCTCCCTCAGGCAGATGCAGGAGGAACTCGTCCACACGGCCAGGCTTGCCGCCGTGGGAGAACTCGCATCAAACGTCGCCCACGAGATAAGCAGTCCAATTACAAATATCCTTGGCTACGCGGAACTCATGCGTGAAGAGACCGATATCGGAAATATCATGAAGGACGTCGAAGTTATAAAAAGTGAATCAATGCGGGCCAGGGGCATTGTGCGGCAACTGCTGGAATTTGCCCGTAAGAGGCCGGCTGAGATGGAGGAGGTTAATATAAACGCGCTTTTAAAAGAAGTGATTGCACTTGTTGCTCCCCGGATAAAAAATTCCGGCATCAGTGTTAAAGAAGATTATTCGGACCTGGCTTCAGTAATGGCCGATCCCAACCAAATGAAACAGGTCTTTCTCAATGTGCTCAATAACGCAGTGGATGCCATGACGGAAAGCTGTGAGAAGAGCGACAAGGTTCTTGCAATAAGCACCTCGAAGCTTGATTCGGGCGTCGCCATAGAAATTGCCGACACCGGGTGCGGCATTTCAGGGGAGGTTCTCCCACGGATATTTGAGCCCTTCTTCAGCGCCAGGAAGGTACATGGCACCGGGCTTGGCCTTTCCATCACAGACAAGATAGTCCAAAGCCACAAGGGGAAAATTGAAGTAAGAAGTGAAGAAGGCCTGGGAACAACATTCCTTATCTACTTGCCGGCAGCAGGCAACGTTCAGACAGAAAAATAAAGGGCGAAGGATGTATTCCTCCGCCCTTTAATGACATTTTGCCACCCGCTATACATTTACAGTAAGTATTTTCCTCACTATGTCCGGATAGGTCGCGATGAGGCAGAGTTCGTCGTCCGTGAGCGGCTTCTGGGTGTGAAGGTTTGCGTATTGGACGAGTTCCAGTACCTTCCTTGCCTCGTCATCCGTCTGAAAATGTATGCCGAGTTTATCGTATACATGCCTGAATCCCTTGATCCCGCCATACTCTCCGGTAGTAATGATCCTTCCCGTCTCCAGAAGTTCAGGTTCTCCGCGGCCAACGTCCTCAGGGTCATAGAGTTCGTAATTACGCCTGTCTTTTAAGGCGCCGTCAGCGTGTATGCCTGATTCGTGAGCGAACGCGTTCGCCCCGACCCCGGGCTGATTAATGGGTATCGGCAGTCCGAAAGCGTATGAAGCATACTTGGCGACTTTCCAGGATTTCTTAAGGTCAATATGCTCGTCGAGATGCACCTTCTGACTCAGACCGTGAGAAAACTTGAGGGCCAAAATGGTTGAGACAAGGTCGCAGTTTCCGCAGCGTTCGCCATATCCGTTTAGTGTGGTGTTGATGTAGGTGTCCACTCCGGCTTCGATTGCGCCCTGCGCTCCGGCGCATGATACGGCCTCCGCCATGCCAAGGTCATTGTGGCAATGCATCTCCAGGGGGAACTTTGTTGCAAAGGCGAGGGCCTTGATCCGCTCGTAGATAGTGATCGGATCGTCCGCGCCGAGTGTGTCGCAGTATCTGAAGCGGTCCGCGCCTGCCTCTTTGCCTGCCAAGGTGAAATCTATGAGCCTCTCCAGTTCAGTCCTCGACGCGTCCTCGGCGTTAATCCCCACCGTCTCTGCTCCCAGTTCCCTGGCTGTTTTAACCGCTTCGGCCGTCGATTTGACTATGTCTTTCCAGGTCTTTTTTCCCTGAAACTTGCCCTGTATCATTATCTCGGAGGTGGACATGGAGATGTTCAGATGCTTGATGTCCGGGCAGTTCGTAAACGCAAGTCTCACATCCTCGGGAACGGCCCTGCACCATCCCTCCAGGTGGATCCTCTTTATGGCGCCCGCTTTTGCCAGTTCGAGGTTGCCGTTGATGTAGTTGACCTCATGTCTTAAAGTCGGAAACCCCACCTCGCTTTGGTATAAGCCCATCTCATCGAGATAAATATTCAGCATGGTTTTTGAAAGCTTCGGCAAAAGGATGCGCGAAGTCTGCACCCCGTCTCTGTTGGTTACGTCAATTAGATAAACTTTTCCCGCCATAATAAACCCTCTCTTTTTTACGGTTAATTAGATTAACAGTTTGAAGACAAATTTAATTATAACACAGGAAAGTACTGGAAAAGAAATCCTCACTTTGTTACAATTATAGACGTTTTTTTAGGGGGTGGACATGGATTTTAAAGAGCAGGTTGCCCTGGTAACGGGCGGCGCAAGGGGGATAGGCAGGGCTATCGCGGAAAACCTTGCAAAAAAGGGCGTGAGTCTCGCTATCGCCGATGTTTCCATAGAAAGCGCAACCCAGACGGCCAAAGAACTTGCCTTACTGGGCGTGAAGACATTTGCTGTCAGGATGGATGTATCAAAATCCGATGAGGTGGGAAAGGCGTTTGGCGATATAGTCGGCCAATTCGGCAGGCTGGATATACTGGTGAACAATGCCGGCATTACGAAGGACGGTCTCCTTATGAGGATGAAAGAGGAGGACTGGGACGCGGTTATCGATATTAACCTCAAAGGAGTTTTCTTATGTTCCAAAGAGGCTGTGAAAGTAATGGTAAAGCAGAAATACGGGCGGATAGTCAATATAGCCTCCATAGTGGCCTTCATGGGAAATCCGGGTCAGGCCAACTATAGCGCTTCCAAGGCCGGAATCGTGGGGCTTACGAAAACCATCGCCAGGGAATATGCCAGCAGGGGGATAACTGTCAATGCGGTGGCGCCCGGCTTTATTGCCACTGCTATGACGGATGCCCTTGCTGAAAATGTGAGGCAGGAAATGTTAAAATCTATACCGGCCGGAAAGTTCGGATCGGTGGATGATGTTGCAAATGCGGTCATTTTCCTCTCATCGCCCGAGTCGGGATATATCACTGGGCACGTTGTGCATGTCAATGGCGGTATGTATATGTGAGGCTTGATCATAGGGAAGGGGCATGCTGCACAAGCATGCGCTGTTGGATTTTGTTCGGATGAGCACTTAAAATTTGATATTAAGCGGGAGGTATAGTAATGACTGACGAAAAGGTTAAGGAAATTATTGC
>JBAIXS010000098.1:0-2140 GCA_037916395.1 Candidatus Sulfobium mesophilum | reverse complement strand
CAGGCCACAGGGGGCCTTCTTGACGAACTGCCCACGGCAGAGTGTATTATTACAGAAGATGAGATGCTGCCCTCTTAAATGGGAAAAAAGATGAAACAAAAAAGAGCGGACAACATTGGTTACTACGATGTCCTTGCCACTCCAGTGGGGGCGCTGTACCTTGTTTTCAGCTCTTCCTTGCTGACCGGAATTTCATTCGAGAGACCTGCCAATGTACTTTTAAAAAAAACAGATGAAACTGCAGCCGCCAAAAAAGAGCTGGCCGAATATTTTGAAAAAGGTCGAAGGGACTTTTCATGCAAGACGGCTTTTTCCCAGGGCACAGATTTCGAAAGGCTCGTCTGGCATACCCTTAGAGAAATCCCATTTGCTGAAACCAGAACTTATAAGTGGATGGCCGAGAAGGTAGGGCACCCCACTGCCTTCAGGGCTGTGGGCAATGCCCTTGGCAAAAATCCTATTCCCATCATTTTCCCCTGCCATCGCGTTATCGAATCCGACGGATCACTCGGCGGATATTCAGGCGGGGAGGAGATTAAACGCCGGCTGCTTGAGTTTGAATACTACACAAAATTGTCCGGAAGCTGAAATGAAACAGCATAGGATGAAACTGTTTTCGCACAGACAACAGCGTGCCGGACTATGAATCGGGCAATTTTGACTGCTTTACAAAGTCCCTTCCCAAATGGTAGATTTCAAAATGAAATACGGCGAAAAAGCGATTAAGAAAGCAAGACTTGAGATTTGGAAAAACCCAAATCCTGAGCGCGACTATGAAATTAATATCACCCTTCCGGAATTTACCTGCCTTTGCCCCAGATCAGGATATCCTGACTTTGCGACGTTCATCGTAAGGTATGTGCCTGATAAAAAAATAGCGGAACTGAAAGCTCTGAAACTCTTCCTCAACTCATTCAGAGACATCCATATTTCACACGAAGATGTCACTAATAGGATCTATTCCGAACTCTCAATAAGGCTGAAACCGAGGTTCCTGGAAGTTGTAGGGGACTTCAACCCAAGAGGGAATGTGAAGACGGTGGTGAGGGTGAGTTCGGGGCAGACAAAGAAATAACCGGCACGTCAGGGAAGAGGAGAAACCTTTAACCTCTTCCAAGGTGCCGCGAAAATCTGAATGAATCTCCAATCATATATTCAAGCGATGTCGTTTGCTCTACTCGCTTACGCCGGCAATATATACAAATAGCATTTTAAGCCTTCCGTAGCCCGGGGAGAGCCGGTTGATTCAAGAACTGTTTTCCAAAAAGAAGGGAGGCGCTGCGACCATCCAGTGCCTCCCTTTTCTGTAAGTTATGAACGTCTCAATTTTATTTACCCGTGCTTTTCGGCGCCGATACGGACGGAATCAGCAATATATTTACCGTCTTTCTCGTGAAACTTCACTACTACTTTCTCGCCGGCCTTCAGGTCTTGAAACGTCTCAACTTTCTTGCCCATTGCGATTTTTGTGTCATCACTTGTAACAAATGTTATGTCACCCTTCCATCTGGTAGATGGTGACCTGCTTGGTTCTATCGACTTAACGGTCAATGTTTTCGCTGAAGGGTCAACAGCCAACACCGGACCTCTTACAGAGTATATCTGGTCTTTAGTATACATCTCCTTCTCGGCGGCAACTACAACACTTGCAAGAGAAAACACAAAAAACATCGCAACTACTATCGCGAGAATCTTTGTCATATTCTTCACCTCCACATTTACGTTATATGATATTGCGCAACTCCACAACTAACCAACACTCTTTAATCTCCTCTTTTAGGCCAGGATATGGGTAAAAATAACAATTATCAACACAATCTTAAAGGTTATTCATTCCTTTCATGATAATGCTCAATTTCTCGAATAGATAGGATTAGTCGAATGCTCCAGCGCTCCACGCTCTTCCAATATCTTTGTTTCTCAAGGCTATAGATATTGACGCCATTTTCGCTAAGTTATCAGCTGTCTTATTATGATTTTGAGAGATAACTGCGGAAAGAAAGAACTTCGCCGGCCTCTTTTAATGCCTTCCACAAGAGGATGTTATTGCCAATTTATTCTTAATAATCCGATAGTTATAGTGACAGCATGGAATTCACGCATAATGCGCTCAGGAAAAGATTGGATTAGATCGGACTTG
>JBAIXS010000097.1:0-2984 GCA_037916395.1 Candidatus Sulfobium mesophilum | reverse complement strand
GGCGAGAAGCTCTCCTTCAACATAGCGTCAGTGCTGCCGGAAAACTGAGAGGAGAAAACAATGGAAGGAAGGTCGTGTTGACAGACCGAATGCGCCGTGATAAAAGTGAAGAGAGAAAGGAGAGAAGACCATGGATTTGAAATTAACCAACTTAGAGGCGGTTGCCATTATGAACGCTCTGCAGCATTACGGCAAAGCGTTGGAAAAGATGGGTGAAGAAAAAGGTGTTTTGACTGAGAAGCAAACTGTCAAGGGGCTCATTAGCAGGATAGAGTCAATGCCCTCGGGTGAAGTTCCCTAGACCGCATAGCATTCATTGATTCCTCGCAGCTTAGAGGCATACGGCTGTTGCTTGCAAAGATTCCTTCCTGAAGTTTGGGGCGGGAAACATTCAGGCTATTGGCATTTGAACTCTCAAGACCTCCTGAAAAAGCGCCGTAGACGACGTATAATAAAATTGAGAGGGAAATAAAATGGTTCCCGGGAGGTGAGACATGAGAGCAATCTGGAAAGGCCATATCAGGTTTTCGCTCGTGACGATTCCTGTCCTTATATATAATGCAGTGGATACGGAGCAGAAGATCAGTTTTCACCTTCTGCATAAGAAGGACCACGGCACCATCAGTTATGATAAGCGGTGCAAGAAGTGCAGCAAGGTCGTATCCTCCGAGGAGATTGTTAAGGGCTACAAATATGAGCCCGAAAGATATGTGATTGTCGAGAAAGAAGACCTCGAAAAATTGAACCTCAAAAGCACCAGGATAATTGAAATCGGGGGGTTCATTGATGCAAAGGAAGTTCATCCCACTTTGTTTGAGGCCCCATACTATGCGGGCCCGGACGGACCTGTTGCAGTGAAGGCATATTCACTTCTTGCTGCCGCCCTCAAAGAGACCGGTAAGGTTGGAATAGGCAAGGTCGTACTTCATGAACGTGAGGATGCGGTGATGATCGCGCCTTATGAAAATGCCGTGGTGCTTTACAAACTCAGATCGCCGGATGAGATAAGAAGCGTCGGGGATATTCCCCTTCTTGATGAAAAGCCGGCTGATAAAGAGGGGCTCAAACTCGCGCGCAGCCTTGTCGATTCCATGAGCACGAAGCTCGACAACATCGATCTTGCAGACGAGTATCACGACGCACTCCGGAAACTCATTGATGCCAAGGTCGCCGGGAAGGAGATCGTTACGGTGGAAGAGGAAGAAAAGCCGGTTGTGGATATCATGACGGCCTTGAAGCAGAGCATCGAGCAGGCAAAGACGCGGAAGCCGATGGAAAAGGCAAAACATCTGAGGGTGGTCCATTAGATGATAACTGAGGCTTGTCTAAATTGGCAGGCATGAAGGACGAGACTGTCTTTTCCCTCATTCTCGGTCCCGAAAGGCTTCGGGACCTCCGAGGCAATTTCCCGCTCCGCCTGCGGCGAGCAATACGGGAAATTGATGCCGATCAAAGGCGGTCTCCTCTTTTAATGGGCAAGGGGAATAATGTGAATAACCTGGTTGAGTCCATATGGATAATGAAAAATTAATGCACGACCTCATCGTCGATCGTTTGAGGGGCAGGTTCTCGAGGGAATATAGTGAAATAAAGGTCAATGCCGAAGGCGGTCCCGACATTGTCCTTGCCAATCATGGTTTGACAATGGCTATTGTGGAGGTTGAGACGGATAGTAGCATAACTCCTGAGAAAGCTGTGAAGTGGAAAGATATGATGGCACGCTCGGGATCAAGGCTGATCATTATGGTGCCGAAGGCTGCAAAGGTGAAAGCCATGGAACTTCTCTGGAAGGAAGGAATCGCAGACAGGGTCGGAGTCGGCAGTTATGAGTTCGTAATCAACATGCCTTAAACATATTATTCATGGTCGATTAGGGAGGTCTAAGCAGATGAGGGTCATTGTTATAGGTGCAACCGGAACAATAGGCAGGGCCATAGTGCGGACCATCGGCAGTCGCCACGAGGTTGTCCCGGTCAGCTTCAGCAAATCGGAAATCAAGGTTGATATTTCAGATCAGGCATCGATTATGAAGATGTATCAGACTGCTGGGCGGGTCGATGCTGTGATCTGCGCCGCCGGACTTGCAAAGTTCGGTCCTTTGCATTCTCTGTCGGATGCGGATTTTGCGCTCGGGTTGAACAGCAAACTTATGGGGCAGGTCAACCTGGTGAGGCTGGGACTGGATTATCTGAACGACAAGGGTTCATTTACTCTCACGAGTGGCATATTAAGCCGAAAGCCGATGCCGGGGTCGACGGCGATAAGCCTGGTAAACTCTGCGCTCGAAGGTTTCGGCAGGGCAGCGGCGCTTGAAATGCCGCGCGGCATCCGCATAAATATTGTCAGCCCCAACTGGGTAACAGATACTCTTAAGGCTTTCAACATGGACCCTTCGATTGGAACTCCCGTAGAGGCGGTCGCGCGCGTATATGTGCAGGCGCTCGAGGGCTCTATGAGCGGTGAAGTGCTCGATGCGATAAAGTAGCGCTTATTCTGCCAAATCCGCTTCTATATCCAGGGTAATGTCGACTTCCTTGCCAACAACCAGGTTGACTGTGTCAAAGGGGACGTTCCACATAATCCCGTAGTCCTCGCGGTTGATCCTCAGTGATGCGGCGAAACCGAGAGTCGTTTCTCCCCCGAGTTCGGACGGACCCTTCATCGGGCCGTAGTACTCAGCCTCCATAACGACGGCGCGCGTAACACCGCGCATTGTGAGTTCTCCGGTGATATTGGCTTTGTTGCTCCCTGTTTTATCAACCTTTGTACTTTTAAATGTTATTGTGGGGTAACGCTCTGCTTCAAAAAAGTCTGCGCTCATAAGATGTTCTTCGCGCTTTTTATTGCCTGTCGAAATGCCTGCTACAGGGAGCGTCGCCTCGACGTAAGAGTTCTCTATCGTCTCGGGATCAAAAAGTATTGTGCCGGTAATGCCCGTCAATGTCCCACGAATGTTTGTTATCATCATATGTCTGATACTGAAA
>JBAIXS010000096.1:0-2712 GCA_037916395.1 Candidatus Sulfobium mesophilum | reverse complement strand
ATCCCGCAAAAAGCGAGTTTCAAGAGCGTCTTCCCTGCTGCGTACTGCACTTAAAGACCCCTTCTTCACATAAAAGCACCTCCTAACTATTTGCTACATGGGCACTGCGTTAAGCCGAATTATGAAGAGCCTTAATAGCTCTGATCACAGATGAATGCAGTGTTTCTAAACTAAGGGGGAAAGATTAAATTGCGATGAAAGCAGGATTAATTCTTCTTAATGAATATCTAGAGGCAATTTGGGAGCTGAAGAAACTAATTTGACATGGGAACCAATAGAGTCGAACTATTTCGGCAGAATAAAAAAGAAGTTGTTCCCGTAATCAACAGCCTCATACCCGGTCACGCCGCCGTGCAGTTCGATGACGTTCTTGACAAATGCGAGGCCATGACCCGTGCCTGGAACACCGGAGGCATTCGTAGACCTGTACCCTTCCTCAAAAAGTTTTGCCCTCTCATTCGGCGCAATATGCGGCCCTGAACTGAACACATTATATTTGATGCCGTCTCTGCCGGGGCCAAAAAAGTCCTCAACTATCTCGTGTCCATATGCTACATATTTATTCTTCGCACCCAGTATCTCCACCTCACGAGTATATTTGAGGGCGTTTGAAAAAAGGTTGGCGTAGACCTGGGCGATCAGACCCACGTCAACCACATTGATAATCTCCTGCTCCGGGATGCCGCTCATCCTGTCGTCTATGGAGATCCCGGCCTTATGAAACTGCTCTATGTACCGGTCAAGCTGAGGCTGGACTACGTCCTTTTTCATATTGCATGCCTTGGCCCGGAGGGTAAGGCGACCCTGGTCAAAATGGCTTTTTCTGAAAAGGGTCTCAATAAAAAGAGACATATTTTTATAATGCTTTTCGAGGTTTTCGAGCTCGCCGGTCAACCCTTGGTTAACGTCGGCCAATTCCCTCAGCGTACTTTCCATCAGCTCCTTGTCGCATCTGCCGCCTTCATAACATTTGCTAAGGAATTCTTCGATCTCAACGTTTTTCATGATCTTTCCCCTGAGGCGTCTGAGGAAAAGCTTATAGACCATATTCGGCACGATGATATTGTGTTCTATGTCAGCCACGAGGGAGCGAATAAACTTAAGATGCTCGATATTCTTTTCTACCAGAAATTTATTATGGAGTCTGAAGCCGATGCGGTTTGCATACTTCTCAAAAAAAAGCTGTCTGTGAGTATCCATGCTCTCTACCGGGTAAACCTCCAGAAGCCCCAGAACATCGCCATCCACATGGAAGGGCAACTGGCTTATAAGAAGTTTCTTCCCCCGGATAGGCAGAACAAGGCTCTGCCTGTCGGTAAAACGAGGGGTATCTGCCTCTCTTATGTAGGCCGGTGCAGGCCCGAGAAGGTCGTATCCGTTTTCTTCCGTCGTTGCGGCCAGCGTCGTATCCCCGATTTTAGGGTCAAAGAGATAGAGGCGGGCATCAAGCCCGAAAAAACTTTTGAGGACCGCCACACATAGGGTATAAAAATCCCCGATGCTTCCGAACTCCTGCGCAAGGTCGAAGAACGTCTTTAGCGCGTCATTTTCGAGCCTGGTGAAATCATAATTTTGATAATCGGCCCTTTTTTGTGCTATTCGCTCAGAAACTCTTTCTGATATTGCCATCCTGAAAAATCCTCAACGATCCCTCGTAATGCGTTAATTTTAGCATATACGATTTTTTTTCGACTGATCTTCACATGTTATTCATTTTTGAGTCGTAATTATAAATTAGGCAGTTGTAGAGGAGATGGATTTCAAAAAAATGAAGACTACGCAAAAATTAATAATGATTGGGGTGATTTTAATGCTTGCTTTTTCAGCTTCTGAGGCAACAGCACTGGAAAAAGCCACGTTTGCCGGGGGGTGCTTCTGGTGCATGGTACCACCTTTTGAGAAACTCGACGGAGTGAGGGAGGTATTATCCGGTTATACGGGAGGATATAAGGACAATCCGACCTACGAGGAAGTGTCCTCAGGCAAAACCGGTCATGTCGAGGCGATAGAGGTGACTTTTGATCCCTCGCGTGTATCCTACGAAAAGCTTCTCGATGTCTTCTGGCGTCAGATAGACCCTACTGATCCCGGCGGGCAGTTCGTGGACCGCGGGTCCCAGTACAGGTCTGTAATTTTTTATCATAGTCAGGCCCAAAAAGCGCGGGCTGAAAAATCGAAGGAAGCGCTTGCAAGATCGGGGAGATATTCAAAGGCCATTGTGACAGAGATCCTGCCGGCCGGAAAATTTTATAAAGCAGAGGAATATCACCAGGACTACTGGAAAAAAAACCCGGTCCGGTATAAGTTTTACCGTTACAACTCAGGACGCGACCAGTTTCTGAAAAAGGTATGGGGCAATGGTAATGATAAGGTATCGAAGGAAGACGCCTTGCCCAGGACAACCGGCGGATGGAGAACATTCGTGAAGCCTTCGAAGGAAGAGCTTAGAAAGAGACTGACCCCGGTTCAATACAAGGTTACACAGGAAAGCGGAACTGAGCCTGCTTTTAAGAACGAATATGCGGAGAATAAACGGGATGGAATATATGTGGACGTAGTCTCGGGCGAGCCGCTTTTCAGCTCACTCGATAAGTACGACTCAGGGACCGGCTGGCCGAGTTTCACAAGGCCGCTTGAACCTTCCAACATCGTAGAGAAGGAGGACCGGAGCCTGTTTTTCATGAAGAGGACCGAGGTCAGGTCGAGACACGG
>JBAIXS010000095.1:0-6188 GCA_037916395.1 Candidatus Sulfobium mesophilum | reverse complement strand
GTAACCCTTTTCACCTCAGTGACCACCTCTTTGACTGAATACCCCGAGCCATATCCGCAATTGTAGACTTTGCTTGCGCCGCCTGCGGCAAGATAATCCAGTGCAAGAGAATGGGCTGCTATAAGGTCGTCGACGTGTATGTAGTCACGGATGCATGTACCATCGGAAGTGTCATAGTCGGTGCCGAATATATTCAGATGGTCTCTGAGGCCGAGGGCGGTCTTTAAGGAAAGCGTTATCAGATGGGTCGGGTCTTTGTATCTTTGCCCGATTCTGACCAGCGGGTCTGCACCGGCGACATTGAAATACCTGAGGGCTGCGTATCTGAGCTGGGAAATCATGCTTATATCTTTCAGTGCCTGCTCGACCATAGCCTTCGAACTTCCATAAGGGTTTATCGGCTGCATCGGCGCCTCTTCCCTGACCGGCACTTCGGAGGGGATGCCGTAGACCGCGGCCGTAGAGGAGAATATGAACTTCTCGACGCCATGTCTGAGACAAACGTCCAGCAGATTGAGCGCATTTGAAAAGTTGTTCCTATAATATTTCAACGGGTCATTAACCGATTCCTGCACCACAATGGAAGCGGCAAAATGTATGACAGCATCGAACGCCTCCGCCCGGAAAAGGTCATCGAGCATGGCTTTATCAGATGTGTCGCCTACGACAAGCCTTCCGTACAGCACAGAATCCCTGTGTCCTGTCGAGAGATTATCGTACACAACAACATCGTGTCCCTTCTCACCCAGAAACCTCACCATATGACTCCCGATATAGCCGGCCCCGCCCGTTACAAGTATCTTCATACTATATTCTCCTCTTCACCCGTAAGCTTCATTCTCCGACTCGATCGGTGGAATCCAGCGTGTTCAGCGCCTTCTGAATTGTCCGGTCAGGCCGGACAATGACAAAATAAAATTGTGCGCTGTCATTTCAGCCGGCTCATAACCGCATCAAGTTTTTCTTCAACAGTGGCCTGAATCCTCTTCAAAGATGCCTCGTCCCATGCCTCAAACCTCATGACGAGGGCAGGCTGAGTATTGGAAGCCCTTATAAGGGCCCACCCGTATCCAAAATTTATCCTCGCTCCGTCAATCGTATTCACCTCATAGTCCGAAAAAGCATCCCTCATCGTCTCCGTCACTCTGAATTTCAGATTGTCAGGACAATCAAACCTTATCTCCGGTGTGGAAAAAGCCTGAGGCAGATCAGCCAGCAGTCTCTTAACCCGGTATGGCTCGCCGGCTTTCTTTACAATCTCCAGCAGTCTGAGGGTAGCATAGATCGCATCATCGTAGCCCAGATAACGGTCGGCAAAGAAAATATGGCCGCTCATTTCACCCGCTGCAAGCGCCTTCTCCTCTCTCATCTTCTTCTTGATAAGGGAATGGCCGGTCTTCCACATGATCGCATTCCCGCCGCTGCGGGATATTTCGTCATACATGATCTGGGAACACTTCACCTCACCTATTATAGAGGCCCCGGGAGACCTCTGGAGGATATCCCGCGAAAAAATTATCAGCAGGCTGTCTCCCCATATTATTTGGCCGTCCGAGTCTATGACACCTATTCTGTCCGAATCTCCGTCGTAGGCAACGCCCAGGTCTGCTGACTCAGTCCTCACCTTTTCAATAAGAGCAGCGAGGTTCTCCGGCATAACAGGATCGGGGTGATGGTTAGGAAAATTGCCGTCAGGTTCGCAAAACAGCCTTATAACATTTGCGCCGAGTTCTTCAAGAATGCGCGGTGCGACCAGCCCGGCAGTGCCGTTTCCAGCATCCAGAACCACCTTTATGCCGTCGAAGCCGGAAAAATCCTTTTTAAGGTAATCGATATAGTCGCGCAATATTTCTTTTTTCTCGACGCCGCCCCTGCCGGCGGCAAACCCGCCAGCCTCGATTATCTCCCTCAGACGCTGAATCCCTTCCCCGTAAATGGTCTCTTTTCCGATGCTCAACTTAAAGCCGTTATATTCCGGAGGATTGTGGCTGCCTGTCACCATTACACCGCCATCAACCTGCAGCCTGTGCAGGGAAAAATACTGGACCGGCGTCGGGCATTCTCCGATGTTAATAACGTCTGCGCCCGTTGAGGTAATGCCTTTTATGAGTTCCTCAGAGATTGCCCCGGAACTGAGTCTTACATCCCTTCCGACAGATAGGCGGACGCGCTCCTTTCCTGATGCTTCAATGGCAAGGGTGCCAAAGGCCCGTCCGATAAGATAAACCGATTCGGCCGTCAAATCCTTGGACCATATACCCCTTATGTCGTACTGTCTGAATATATTTTTGTCTATCATCCGCCCATCCGGCACATCCTCATTCAATCCTGAAAATTTTACCATATTACAGCGGCTTCCCGCCGATGAATTGATATTTTATCCCTGCATAACTGATGACATATGCAATCATTTCCTAAACTGTCATTGACCCGAAAATGCTTCTATGTCGTCATTCCGGTCTTGAACCGGGATCCAGACGCCGTGTTATTTTCATTCTCCTTTGTAAGCCGCAGCTCATGTCGATTCCAGCTGTCCGCGTGCTTCCTGTAGCGGTGGATTCCGGCCCCTCACACTGGTTGACTTAAACCCCTTCCGCTGGTTATCGTTTACATATGAAATATATTCTTTTCGATATCGACGGCACGCTTATAGATTCAGGCGGGGCAGGGATGCGGTCGCTGGACCTGGCCTTTGAGGAGGCTTTCTCGATTCCGGGCGCTTTCAAAAGCATCAGTCTGGCAGGCAAGACAGATATGCAGATACTGAAAGAGGGTTTGAAATTGCACGGCATCAACCACATAAACGGGATGATCCCGGCATTTTTCGAGGCGTACATAAAAAACCTTGGGAGGCTTATCGACAACAAAAAGGGGCATGTAAAGCCCGGCATCAGAGAGGCACTTGAGGTACTCAAGTCCGATAAAGACTGCATTCTGGGTCTTCTCACCGGAAACGTCAGGGAA
Organism: Candidatus Sulfobium mesophilum; assembly: GCA_037916395.1. GTDB lineage: Bacteria > Nitrospirota > Thermodesulfovibrionia > Thermodesulfovibrionales > UBA6898 > Sulfobium > Sulfobium mesophilum_A. Next base: position 3,224 of record JBAIXS010000095.1, on the reverse strand, counting down.
GGCGCTATGGTCAAACTCAGGACATTCGGGCTGGATTCGTACTTTGCCACCGGTGCCTTCGGAGACGATTCAGAGGACAGAAACAAACTACTGCCTCTGGCCGTTGACAAGTTATATAAAATGAATTCTCTCAGCATAGACTTCAAAGACTGCGTAGTAATCGGTGATACGCCGAAGGACATAGAATGTTCAAAACCCTACGGGGCGCTTGCGGTGGCCGTTGCGACAGGGCCTTATCCCTTAGGCGTTCTTAAGGACGCCGGTGCCGACATTGTTTTCGAGGACCTCTCGGATACGGAAAAATTTATTTCTTCTTTATGGAGGCGTTCATGGCAGACATCCTAGACGGCAGGAAACTCGCTGATGAGATAAAGTCCGAAGTGAGGAAAGAAGTAGTAACTCTGAATAAGATTGGAATCGACGTGGGCCTTGCCCTGCTTCTCGTCGGTGAAAACCCCGCATCAGTCCAATATTTCCAGGCAACGCTCAGCGCATGCAGAAAGACCGGGATAACCGCCTATGAGTTCAAGCTTCCGAGCACGATTACCTTGAATGAGATACTAAATGTGGTACACAAGATAAACGTCGATGAAAGGATCAACGGCCTTCTCATCCTCATGCCGCTGCCCAGACACATCAACTCAAGAAGAATTATCAATCATATAGTGCCTGAAAAGGACATCGACGGCCTCGGCGCGATCTCTGTCGGCAGACTGGCGGCAGACGAATCTACCTTCCAGCTTTTCAAAAAAGACAAGCGCGATATCGACCAGCAGTCGAGGTTTATACCGTCAATATGGAGTTTTCTGCCCTGCACGCCCTTCGGAGTAATCAGGCTGCTTGAGCACCATAATGTGAAGATCAAAGGCAAACATGCCGTTATAATCGGTAAGAGCCTCGCTGTAGGCAAACCGCTTGCGATGATGTTTCTTGCGAAGGAGGCCACAGTCACCGTCTGCCATAAGGAAACCGCAGACCTCGGCGGTATCACCAGGCAGGCCGATATCCTCTGTTCGGCAACGGGCAGGTCAGGCCTAATAAAGGGTAAGATGGTAAAAAAGGGTGCGGTAGTGGTCGACATAGGCATTAACGTTCTCAGGGACGGCACTATTACGGGCGACATCGATTTTGATTCCGTATCGAAAAAAGCATCGTTTATAACGCCTGTTCCAGGAGGAGTAGGTCCAGTCACGATATCTATGCTCCTCGAAAACACCGTGCGGTCAGCCCAGCGGAACGAACTTTTTAAAAGCCCTCTGCTGGTTATGGGATAAAACTCTTATTTCCTGAGAGTTAAGAATCATTAATACAGTTTATGCCCCTCTTCAGTCTGACATCCGATTTTATACCAAGGGGCGACCAGCCCGCGGCCATCGAGAAACTTGCCGGCGGTATATCACGAGGGAAGAAGCATCAGGTTCTCCTTGGAGTAACCGGCTCCGGAAAGACCTTTACTATCGCGCATGTTGCAGCCAGCCTGAACAGACCCACACTCGTCATCGCCCATAACAAGACTCTCGCCGCACAGCTCTATGGAGAATTCAGGGAACTCTTCCCCGATAATGCGGTCGAGTTTTTTGTCAGCTATTATGATTACTATCAGCCTGAGGCATACCTCCCGACGACCGACACCTACATAGAAAAAGACGCGATGATAAACGACGATATAGACAGACTGCGGCATTCGGCCACGCGGGCGGTGCTCGAGCGCAGGGATGTTATCGTGGTTGCTTCGGTTTCCTGCATATACGGCATAGGCTCCCCGCAAGACTATATGGACATGCACCTTCTCCTTGAGGAGGGCATGCGCGCGGAGCGGGACGATATCCTCGAAAGACTTGTCGGGATGCAGTATGTGAGGACTGACGCTGATTTCAAGAGGGGGAGTTTCAGGGTTAGGGGCGATATCGTTGAGATCTATCCGCCGTTCGCACTGGACAAGGTGATCAGGGTGGAGTTTTTCGGCGATGACATCGACAGGCTGAATGAAGTTGATCCCATTACAGGAGGGAGAATAAGGAGACTGGACAAGATAGCCCTTTTTCCCAACAGCCACTGGCTGACACCCAAAGATCGCCTCGAAGCCGCTTTCTCAGGCATAGAGAAGGAGATGAAAGAGTCCGTCGAAAGATTCCTCAAACAAGGAAAGATTGTCGAAGCGAGACGCATCGAGGAGCGCACAAGGTTTGATATGGAGATGCTTAAGGAATTCGGCTACTGCCACGGTATAGAGAACTATTCGAGGCATCTGAGCGGCCGGTCGGCGGGGGACCCTCCCTATACGCTTATTGACTATTTCCCGGATGACTTCCTGATCATAATAGACGAGTCACATGCGACGATACCACAGATAAGGGGGATGTACGAGGGCGATCGATCGAGGAAGCAGACACTCATCGACTTCGGCTTCAGGCTCCCCTCAGCGCTCGACAACAGACCTCTTAAGTTCGATGAGTTCGAACGGCGCGTGGTACAGGCCGTTTATGTTTCCGCGACCCCGTCGCAATATGAAATAGAAAAGTCCGGAGGTGAGGTGGTCGAGCAGATCATACGCCCCACGGGCTTGATAGACCCGAAGCCTACTGTAAGGCCAGTCTCGGGGCAGGTCGACGACCTCCTGGGAGAAATCAGAAAGAGAGCGGCAAAAGGCGAACGTGTATTGGTCACAACCCTGACCAAGAAAATGGCGGAGGACCTTACGGACTATTACACTGAACTGGGTGTGAGGGTGCGTTACCTGCATTCCGATATAGATACGCTTGAACGCGTCGAGATCATCAGAGACCTGCGGCTGGGAAAATTCGACGTGCTGATAGGCGTCAACCTTCTGAGGGAAGGCCTGGACCTGCCGGAGGTCTCGCTGGTCGCCATACTGGATGCGGATAAGGAGGGGTTCCTCCGGTCGGAGAGGTCCCTTATACAGACAACCGGGCGGGCGGCGCGAAACGTCAACGGAGAGGTAATATTTTATGCAGATGTTATAACAGGCTCTCTGAAGAAGGCACTTGATGAGACAAAAAGGAGGAGGCGCATACAGGAAGAATATAACAGGAAGATGCATATCACCCCTGCCACAGTCAAAAGCAATATCAAGGATATCGTAAGCTCTATTTACGAGTCCGATTACTGGACGGTACCTTCCGCAGCGGAAGAAGAGGCGGAATACGCGCCTGATGACGAGACCCTGAAGAAGCTCGAAAAAGAGATGAAGGAAGCTGCCGGCA
>JBAIXS010000094.1:0-14940 GCA_037916395.1 Candidatus Sulfobium mesophilum | reverse complement strand
AACAGGGTCCCGGTCCGTAATGAGGAGGGATTGATAACAGGCGCTGTGGCAGTATTCCGTGATATCACTGAAATTAAAACCCTTGCCGAACAGGTCTCCGACCTTTGGAAAGCAAGAAGCCTTCTTGAGGCGATCATCGAATCTACTGAAGATGCCATTTCCGTTGCAGATGAGATGGGCAACAACATTATCGTTAATTCAGCCTATACCAAAATCACAGGTCTTCCCAGGGACGCCGTGATTAATAAATCCGTCACCGTCGACATCGCCGAAGGGGAGAGCATGCATATGAAGGTGCTTCAGACAGAAAAACCCGTCCGCAATGTGCGCATGAAAGTGGGGCCGGCCAAGAAGGAGGTTGTCGTAAATGTCGCCCCTATCTTTGTCAACGGCAAGATACGGGGCAGTGTCGGGGTTATTCACGATATATCAGAGATAATAGCCCTGACCGATGAACTGTCAAAGGCCAAGAGATTGCTCCGCCGGCTGGAGGCCCGATACAGATTGGAGGATATTATAGGCAACAGTCCTGTCATCCTTAGGGCGAAGGAGCAGGCGAGGATGGCTGCCGAGACGCCTGTTACAGTGCTTCTAAGGGGGGAGAGTGGCACAGGGAAGGAACTCTTTGCGCATGCGATTCACAACGCCAGTCAGCGGAAGAGGGGGCAGTTTCTGAAGGTCAACTGCGCAGCTATTGCCGAGAACCTTCTGGAGAGTGAACTTTTCGGATATGAAGAAGGCGCCTTTACCGGGGCGCTGAAAGGCGGGAAAAGAGGCCTTTTCGAAGAGGCAAACGGGGGGACTATTTTCCTCGATGAAATAGGAGACATAAGCGGCAACTTGCAGGGGAAGCTTCTTAGGGTCATTCAGGAAAAGGAGATGCTCAGGGTCGGAGGAACGAGGCCGGTTGCTGCGGACGCAAGGGTCATCGCCGCAACTAATGCGGACCTGGAACAGAAGGTCAGGCAAAAAATCTTCAGGGAAGATCTATACTATCGTCTGAATGTTATGCCAATCCGCATCCCCGCCCTCAGAGAACGTAAGGAAGATGTAGGGCCTTTGTCGGAGCATCTTATTTTCAAACTCAATCAGGAGTTTGGCCGCCAGGTGAATGCGGTGTCCAGTGCGGCCATGGAAGCCCTTATCGCATATGACTGGCCTGGAAATGTGAGAGAACTGGAAAATGTATTGGGCAGGGCGATGATCGCAATGCGTCCTCAGGATACGGTGATGGAGCTTCAGCACATACCGCTTTTCACCAGGGAAAAATCAAAAAGTCCGCCTGTTTCTGCTCATCCCCAGTCGCTTGAGCAGGTGGTTGCGGAGGCCGAAGGAGCCGCCATCGCACGTGCCCTTCATGAGACTAAAGGCAACCGGAAGAATGCGGCCTCCTTGCTCGGGATTTCGATGAGGGGGCTTTTTTATAAGATGGGGAAGTACGGCATAAAATAATCGGGACACACTGTTAATCTGAATTCAGCTAACTCAAAAGGAAGTCATTGACCCTAAAATAGAATTCAGATTTATTGGAAAATCTCCCCTAACCCCTCTTTTCCAAAGAGGGGACTTCGAACCCTCCCCCTTTGGAAAAGGGGGATTGAGAGGGATTTTATGAAGATTATTTTTTTGTTCATTTGTTCCGGCTGGTCGGCATGGCGAATCCAGCTTGTCAGCACATAGGCGGATTCGCCGGGAAGAATCAGGACCTTTACCTCTCCCATCCCCTCTCGGCGAGGAGGGGAGAAACGCAAAGGTTCCGGAGAAGCCGGAATGACATCCCTGCCTCATACGATAAATATTATTGATTTTGAGATAGCTTAGTCCCAAAGCCGTCTGAAAAGCCGCTCAAAAACAGTCCCCTCCTGCTATATGAGCTATACAAAAAAAAGTTTATGGTCCGGGTTAGAACGAATCGAACCGCTTCAACAGACAGCGCATTGGCTTATAATTTGTTCTGATAGATAAGTAAGGTCCGCTTGCCGAGAAATGTTTCAGCGAGATTGTGCTTTTGCTCGATCTCTTTGAGGATGCGGGTCCATGGGACATCAATCATTTTGATGGTGACCTTGCCGGACATTTCAGGGGAGACAAAGATTTCAATACCGTCTTTCTTCTTTGCTTCTTCGGCCAGCATCCTCAATACCTGATAAACATCGGCATCCAGGAAGTCGACGGAGATATTCGACGATTTAAGGTCACTGCTTGAAGGCTTATGCTCGGGTTCGGGCTTTGCCGGGCGTTTCTCATATTGTTCCAGATCTTTGTTGGTATAAACCTTCCCGCCGGCTGACGCGGGAGAAATAATGGCGAAAAGCAAAAGTAGTGGGATGCCGGCCCGGCCACACCATGCAACAATTTTCTTTACTACCATCTGTCTTGCCCTTTCTTTTTTAGTTTGACAGTAAATAATTATAATCAGTTCTCAAAATCATTGCAAAGTGACGGGCAAATAGTTCCGGGTGGTTGCCCACCCGGTTTTGCCATTTCTGACCTGTCGGCATCACGCAACTTTTATCTTTTCCCTCACATCTTTTTCCGGGATATTCATATTGTGCGCTTTTTTCGCATGTCGGGTTACAATGTCCACCAGCTCTTTCTCATCATGGCTTCTGATCATGAACCCGCATGTCGGATCACATTCGATTTTTTTAAGGGTTCCGGTCATATTGCTCAACTCCTTTCCTGCTCAAAGTGCTCTGAATTTCAATACATCTGCGACTACACTGTGCAGTTGCTTTTGGGATATCAGCAAACGTTCCGTGCATCCATAGGTTGCAGTCTTCAAAAAGGAGAGTGCTGATATCCTGTTTCGTATTTATATTATATCTCAATATTTTTTTATGTTCAAAAAAAAGCAGTATTGTATTTATAATGCAATTAATTGCATGCAAATAAATGCAGTTATGCACATTGCTGCACTTGGCTGGCGTAATTTTAATATTGAGAATGTCACGTCAGAAGAGCATGAACAGGGTGTTTTGCAGAATTGGAAGTTAAACTTAACAACTTGGCACGAAATATGTTAATCCCATAGGTTAGCTGTACTACTTGGGATGGCTACGTCCGTGTCTTCCTCATTCTCATTCGATGAAGGCACGGGAAGCTAGTCTGTTGTGACGTCAGTGAATTTGAAGTATTATTGGGTAACATGCCTTTTAGGTAGTTAATATGATGATCGGCGACTGGCCGGGAGGATCTTTTTATGACTAACCCGTTATCACAGGGGTCAAGCTTCAGGGCGGCAGTTCTTCAGGAAAGACCTTTGCAGGTCGTGGGCGTTATCAATGCCTATGCTGCGCGTCTTGCTGAGCGGGCCGGGTTTAAGGCTCTTTACGTATCGGGCGGCGGAGTGGCCGCTAGCTCCCTCGGGATTCCGGATCTGGGCATCAGCACCATGGATGATGTACTTACGGATGTAGGGAGGATTACGGACGTCACAGGACTCCCTGTGCTGGTAGATATCGACACGGGTTGGGGCGGCGCCTTTAATATCGGCCGCACCATCAGGTCTATGATAAAGTTCGGTGCTGCCGCGGTGCATATCGAAGATCAGGTCCAGGCGAAGCGCTGCGGTCATCGGCCCGGGAAAGCTATTGTGAGCAAGGAAGAGATGGTGGACCGCATAAAGGCTGCTGTAGACGCACGAACTGACCCTGGCTTTGTCATAATGGCCCGGACAGACGCACTGGCTGTGGAAGGACTTCAGTCTGCCATCGACAGGGCATCGGCATGCGTTGAAGCCGGAGCCGACATGATTTTTCCCGAGGCAATTACAGAACTTGATATGTACAGGAAATTTACCGATGCCGTGAAAGTGCCTGTGCTGGCTAATATAACCGAGTTTGGAGCAACCCCCTTATTTACGGTGGAAGAATTGGGTCGTTCGGGCGTCTCCATAGTGCTTTATCCCCTTTCGGCTTTCCGCGCGATGAGCAAGTCCGCGCTCACGGTTTATAATGCGATACGCCGCGAAGGGACCCAAAAGAACGTGGTTGACCTCATGCAAAGCCGTGAGGAACTTTATGATTATCTTGGCTACCATGCATTTGAAGAAAAACTTGATAAAATCTTTTCGAAGGAGAAAAAGTCATGAGCACTGGCACCACTACAGAGAGCGCTGCAGTTACCCTGGCGCCAAAAGTAAAGAAATCTGTTGCCCTTTCGGGCGTTGTGGCCGGCAATACCGCGGTCTGTACCGTGGGGCGAACTGGAAACGACCTGCATTACCGCGGCTACGATATCGTGGAGCTCGCAAGGAAAGCAACCTTCGAGGAAGTTGCCTTCCTGCTTGTCCACGGCGAGCTGCCCACTCAATCGGAACTGAAGGATTACGTGAAGAAGCTAAAGAGCCTGCGTGAGCTGCCTGCGCTTGTAAAGACCGCCTTGGAACTGATTCCCGCAGCGGCCCATCCGATGGATGTCTTGCGTACGGGCTGCTCGGTTTTAGGCACTGTTTTGCCTGAGAAAGAAGACCGCAATACTCAGGGCGCGCGCGACATTATAGACAGGCTGGTAGCGTCTTTAGGCTCTATGCTCCTTTACTGGTGGCATTACAGTCAGAACGGCCGCAGAATCAGTTTGGAGACGGATGACGACTCGGTGGCCGGCCATTTTCTCCATCTTCTTCACGGCAGGAAGCCCTCGGCACTGCATGAAAAGGCGCTCGACCAATCACTGATCCTTTATGCGGAGCATGAGTTTACCGCATCCACTTTCGCTGCAAGAGTTATCACCGGGACCCTCTCTGATGTATATTCTGCAATTACAGGGGCTATTGGAGCGCTGAGGGGGCCTAAGCATGGCGGCGCAAACGAGGCGGCGCATGAAATACAGAGACGCTACCGCACTGCCGAAGAAGCTGAGGCCGATATAAAGGCAAGGGTCGCCAGCAAGGAAATTATCATCGGCTTCGGGCATCCCGTATACACGGTGAGTGATCCCCGCAACCCCATCATTAAGGAACTTGCAAGGAACCTTTGCAAGGAGGGCGACAATATGGGCCTCTTTTCTGTTGCGGATCGCATTGAGGCTGTCATGAAGAGTGAGAAAAACATGTTTGCCAATCTGGACTGGTATTCCGCGGTGTCGTATCATATGCTTGGCGTGCCTACCTCGCTGTTTACGCCTATATTTGTGATATCGAGGACGACCGGCTGGGGCGCTCACGCGATCGAACAGCGTCTGGACAATAAGATCATCCGGCCATCCGCAAACTATATAGGAGAGGACGACCGGCTGTACGTGCCCCTCAGTGACAGAGCGTAGACTGCCTCGGAACGTAGCGTTCTTGAGAGCTGTTAAGAAAGAATTAATAGACAAGGAGAAATGTCAAAATGGGTTCACCTTTATCAAACGTTCGTCCTGATCCTGATAAAATCCTGGTCGGCATAGCCGACTATGTCTGCGACTACGAGATCAACTCCGATGAAGCCTTTGATACGGCTCGCAACTGTCTTATGGATAGTCTCGGCTGCAGCCTTGAAGCGCTGGGGTATCCGGCCTGTGCGAAGCTTCTGGGCCCGATTGTCCACGGCACAATTGTTCCCTGCGGCGCAAAGGTCCCGGGCACTCAGTTTCAACTTGACCCTGTGCAGGCAGCCTTCAACATCGGCGCGATGGTCCGCTGGCTCGACTTCAACGATACATGGCTGGCTGCTGAATGGGGCCATCCCTCGGACAACCTTGGAGGGATTCTCGCCTCGGCGGATTATATCTCTCGTAAGGCTGTGTCATGCAATAGGAGCCCGATGTTGATGAAGGACGTCCTGGCGGCAATGATTAAGGCTCACGAGATCCAGGGTGTGCTGGCACTTGAAAACTCATTTAACCGCGTCGGGCTTGACCACGTTGTCCTGGTCAAGGTTGCCACCACTGCGGTGGTGACGAGGATGCTGGGGGGAAACAAAGAGGAAGTGATCAACGCCCTTTCAAACGCATGGATAGACGGCCAGTCCCTGAGGACCTACCGTCATGCGCCTAATACAGGCTCCCGGAAATCATGGGCTGCCGGGGATGCAACAGCCAGGGGTGTAAGACTTGCGCTTATGGCGTTAAAGGGCGAAATGGGCTATCCCTCCGCGCTGACCGCAAAAACATGGGGGTTCTATGACGTCCTTTTTAAAGGGAATGAATTCAGGCTGCAGCGTCCTTATGGCTCCTATGTGATGGAGAATATTCTCTTTAAGATATCATTCCCGGCGGAGTTTCACGCCCAGACAGCGGTGGAGTGTGCGCTGAGGCTGCATTCTCAGGTTAAAGACAGGCTCGACCGGATAAGCAGGATCGAGATTACGACCCAGGAGTCGGCAATCCGCATTATCGACAAGAAAGGACCTTTATACAATCCTGCGGACCGTGATCACTGCATACAGTATATGGTTGCAATCGGCCTTATCTTCGGAGAACTTACGGCGCCCCACTACGAAGACAGCGTTGCTTCGGACCCGCGCATCGATGAACTTAGGGGCAAGATGACCTGCACCGAAGACCCACAATACAGCAGGGATTACCTTGATCCTTCTAAGCGGTCCATCGCAAACGCGGTTCAGATTTTTTTCAATGACGGCACCAGCACCGAGAAGGTGGAAGTGCAATATCCCATAGGCCACCGGCGCCGCCGCAAAGAGGGCATCCCGCTTCTTGTGGAGAAGTTCAGGACCAACCTCAACCGGCGCTTTCCGGCCAAACAGCAAAGGACGATACTCGACACCTGCCTTGATGCCGGAAAACTTGCGGGCACGCCGGTAAATGAATTTATTGATATGTTTGTCATATAATGGATGTGGAGGCTTCACGAAAAAACTAAGGACATATAAGACTGAAAGTTGCTCTTGCTAAGCCGAAGAGAGAATCAAGTACATTTGCCCGTGAACGTCAGCTATTTGGATTGTATAAATTTCTTGATTCTTCCCGGCTTTTTTTATGCTTTTAGAGACAGCATTTTCCGGATAAAATCTGAGCATACTTTTGCGGAGGTAACGAATGGGCAGGTACGACGAGGTTTTTAAAAGGAGCGTCACAGATCCGTCGGGTTTCTGGGGAGAAGCCGCAGAGGCAATTGACTGGCACAAGAAGTGGGACACGGTGCTCGATGATTCCCGAAAGCCCTTTTACAGGTGGTTTACGGGAGGCGAGCTTAATACGTGTTACAACGCCCTCGACCGGCATGTCGAAAAAGGAAGGGCTGACCAAACAGCGCTTATCTATGACAGCCCGGTCACGAATACTATCCAGAAATTCACTTATAACGAATTGCTAGACATTGTGGCGCGCTTCGCAGGCGGACTGAAGAGCATTGGGATAGGCAAGGGCGACACGGTCATAATCTATATGCCGATGATCCCGCAGGCCGTGATAGCCATGCTGGCATGCGCCCGTTTGGGCGCGGTCCATTCCGTAGTCTTTGGCGGCTTTGCGCCGCACGAACTTGCTATCCGTATCGACGATGCAAAACCCAAGGCTGTTATAACAGCATCAGGCGCCATTGAAGGCCCCCGGATTCTCGAGTATAAGCCGATGCTCGATAAGGCCATTGAACTTGCAAAGCATAAGCCGGAAAAATGCGTCATTTTTCAGAGACATTTTGTAAAGGCGGCGATGTTCAGGGAGCGTGATCTCGACTGGGCGCAGCTTGCTAATGCAGAACCGGCGGATTGCGTGCCCGTTAAGGCGACCGACCCTCTCTATATACTCTACACGTCAGGAACTACCGGCGTGCCGAAAGGTATCGTCCGCGACAACGGCGGCCACGCCGTGGCACTGAGATGGAGCCTTGAGAATATCTATGACACCAAACCGGGCGAGGTTTACTGGGCGGCCTCCGACGTGGGTTGGGTGGTCGGCCATTCCTATATAGTTTATGGGCCGCTGCTGACAGGCTGCACGACAGTTCTTTACGAAGGAAAACCTATAGGCACTCCCAATCCGGGAGCCTTTTGGAGGGTCATATCGCAACATGGAGTAAAGACGCTTTTCACGGCTCCCACTGCCTTTCGTGCGATAAAAAGGGAGGACCCCCTCGGCGAGCATATCAAGAGATACGACCTGTCGCGCTTTAAGTATCTTTTCCTTGCCGGCGAAAGGCTGGACCCGGATACTTATCACTGGGCCACTAAGCTTCTCAATAAACCTGTGATAGACCACTGGTGGCAGACAGAGACGGGCTGGCCCATAACAGCCAACTGCGTGGGCATCGAATCATTCCGGATAAAACCGGGTTCTTCTACGAAGCCGGTGCCCGGATTCGATGTCCGGATCCTCGCCACGGACGGTAAGTTACTTGGCCCGAAAGAGGAAGGGCTTGTTGCCGTAAAGCTTCCGCTTCCGCCCGGAACATTGCCGACACTTTGGAATGCTGATGAAAGGTTCCTCCAGGCGTATGTAAAGATGTTCGAAGGATATTACTTTACCGCCGACGGGGGATACAGGGATGAAGACGGCTATGTCTTCATCATGGGCCGTGTTGATGACGTCATCAATGTCGCGGGACACAGGCTTTCTACCGGAGAGATGGAAGAGATCATAGCGACTCACCCGGATGTCGCCGAATGCGCTGTCATCGGGGCCGGCGACTCGCTTAAGGGACAGCTGCCGGTAGGTTTCGTCGTTTTGAAGGCAGGCGTTAAAAAGGACGCTAAGGAGATTAGGCAGGAACTGATGCAACTGATCCGTACGGAAATTGGGCCAATTGCATGTTACAAAGAGACGGCTGTCGTAGGCAGGCTTCCCAAGACCCGCTCGGGAAAAATCCTCAGGGCCACCATGCGAAAGATCGCCGACGGCGAAGAATTCAAGGTCCCCTCGACCATCGACGATCCTGCTATCCTAAAGGAGATAGATGAGGCGCTGAAGGGCATAGGCTACGCCAGGAAAGATAGGGAATTTCTGGTGCTTTAGGCAGAGGCGGAAAAGCAAAAATGTATTTCTTCAGAAGCCAGGTCGGAAGAAAGATAGTGATGTCGGTGTCGGGCTTCCTGATGCTCGCTTTTGTGGCGGTGCATCTTCTGGGCAACGCATCCATGTACGGAGGGCCTGAGAGCATGAATTCCTATGCCAGCGCGCTCCATCGATTTCCTCTTCTTATCTGGATATTCCGTCTGATGCTATTGGTGATGTTTTATCTTCATGTCTTTTATGGCATCGCCCTGACACTCGAAAACAGGGCTGCAAAACCGGAACCTTACGCGGTGAAGAATTACATCCAGGCTACCTTTGCGGGCAGGAATATGATCTGGACAGGACTTCTGATCGGGGTTTTTGTTATCTATCATCTTCTTCATTTCACATTTCAGGTTACGAATCCCCAGATAGCGGCAGGCAGCCATCCGGATGCGATGGGCCGTCCGGATGTTTTCATGATGGTGGTGCTTAGTTTCAGGAAGCTTACTATTTCTGCCGTCTATGTCTGCGCTATGATAGCCCTGGGCCTGCATCTCAGCCACAGCGTTCAGAGCGCTTTTCAGACGGTTGGACTCAATGGAGACAGGAGCCTCCCCATAATCATAAGGGCCGGCATGGTTGCCGCAATAGTCATTTCTCTTGGATTTGCGGCATTTCCGATATTCATTTTTACCCGGATTTTAGGGTAGGCGGATATGAACAAAGAAATGGCAGGATTAGAGGAATTGGCGTCGTGATCCTCGACGGGAAATGTCCGACCGGTCCGCTCGCTGATAAGTGGGAAAAACACCGTCACGAGATGAGGCTGGTGAGTCCGGCAAACAAGCGCAGATACAGGATCATCGTTGTCGGCACCGGACTGGCGGGCTCTTCAGCGGCTGCGTCCCTGGGTGAACTTGGTTATAATGTGGATGTTTTTTGCCATCTAGAGAGCGCCCGGCGCGCCCATAGCATCGCTGCTCAGGGCGGCATCAATGCGGCAAAGAACTATCCAAATGACGGCGACAGCATATTCAGACTTTTCCATGACACAATCAAGGGAGGGGATTTCAGGTCCCGCGAAGCCAATGTTTACCGTCTTGCAGCTGTCAGCAGTAATATCATCGACCAGTGCGTGGCCCAGGGCGTCCCATTTGCGCGAGATTATGCCGGATATCTGGATAACCGCTCCTTTGGCGGCGCGCAGGTTTCGCGCACCTTCTATGCAAGGGGACAGACTGGACAGCAGTTGCTGCTCGGTGCGTATTCGGCTCTTTCAAGACAGGTAAAGGCAGGCTCTGTAACACTTCATACGCGCACGGAGATGCTCGACCTGGTGGTCGTAAATGGAGAGGCAAAAGGGATAACCGTCCGCGATATGGTCACCGGCAAGATAAGCTGTCATGCGGCTGATGCGGTCTGCCTGTGCACTGGCGGGTATATTAACGTCTATTATCTCTCGACGAATTCGATGGGAAGCAATGTGACAGCCGCTTTCCGGGCGTACCGGAAAGGGGCTTTTTTTGCTAACCCTTGTTTCACGCAGATCCATCCCACATGCATTCCAGTGACCGGGGAGCATCAATCGAAGCTTACACTCATGTCTGAATCGCTGAGGAATGACGGGAGGGTATGGGTCCCCAGGATCAGGGAAGACAGGCGCGCGCCTGGTGAGATACCCGAGGAGGAAAGGGACTATTACCTGGAGCGCAAGTACCCGAGCTTCGGCAACCTGGCACCGCGCGACATATCGTCCCGCGCGGCCAAGGAGGTATGCGACGAAGGTTACGGAGTAGGCGCCAGCGGTCGCGGAGTCTATCTTGACTTTGCCGAAGCCATCAAACGTGTTGGAGAGGACAAGATACGCGAGCGCTATGGAAATCTTTTCGATATGTACCAGAAGATAACCGATGAAAATGCCTATAAACAGCCGATGCGCATCTATCCTGCACCGCATTATGCGATGGGCGGCCTTTGGGTCGACTACAATCTTCAGAGCAACCTGCCCGGTCTTTTTGTGCTAGGTGAGGCCAACTTCTCGGACCACGGCGCAAACAGGCTCGGCGCCAGCGCATTAATGCAGGGACTTGCCGACGGATATTTCATTATTCCGTATACGATAGCGGATTATCTTGCCCGGACAGAACCCGGCAAGGTTAGTACCGGCGATCCGGAGTTCATAAAGTCTGTTGAGGAAACGGAAAGGTTCATGAAGAGGCTTCTCTGCGTTAAAGGGAAAAAGACAGTGGATGAATTTCACCGGCAGCTGGGAAGCATTATGTGGGAGAATGCCGGGATGGTGCGAAGCAGAGAGAGCCTCACGAAGGCACTCACCCTCATCTCCGGCCTTCGCGCCGAATTCTGGCAGGACGTCTTAGTCCCAGGAGGCGAGGCTGAACTGAATCAGGAACTCGAAAAGGCGGGCAGGGTGGCCGACTTCCTCGAGTTCGGTGAACTCCTTGTGCGTGACGCGCTGCACAGGGAAGAGTCCTGCGGAAGCCACTTCCGTGTTGAATACGAGACCCCGGAGGGCGAGGCCAAGCGGGACGATGAGAACTTCTGTTATGTTGCAGCCTGGGAGTTCAGGGGCGGCAAAGAACCTGAACTGCACAAGGAACCTCTCGTTTTTGAAAACGTCCACCTTGCGGTAAGGAGCTATAAGTAATGGACCTTACGCTTTTTGTGTGGAGACAGAGCGGCCCCGGCAAACCCGGCCGGCTTGAGGAGTACAAGGCGAATGAAATAAGTCCCGACATGTCCTTCCTCGAGATGCTCGACGTGGTAAATCAGGACCTGATCAAATCAGGAGTTGAGCCGATAGCCTTTGACCACGATTGCCGCGAGGGGATTTGCGGGACATGTTCCCAGGTCATAAACGGCGTTCCCCATGGGCCGCTTAAAGAGACTACTGTCTGTCAGCTCCATATGAGGCACTTTAAAAGCGGCGACACCATTTACATTGAGCCCTGGCGTGCCAAGGCCTTCCCGGTGATAAAAGATCTGATCGTGGACCGAAGCGCCCTCGACCGTATCATGCAGTCGGGCGGGTATGTGTCGGTCCACACGGGGGGTGTTCCCGACGCTAATGCGGTCCTCATTCCGAAGGCCGATGCGGACAGGGCGATGGATGCCGCCGCATGCATCGGCTGCGGAGCCTGCGTTGCCGCCTGTCCGAACGGTTCAGCCATGCTTTTTACAGCCGCAAAGGTAGCTCATCTCGCCAGGCTCCCTCAGGGGCAGGTCGAGGCCGCAAGGCGAGTATGTCTGATGACCGAGGCTATGATGCAGGAAGGGTTTGGCAATTGCAGCAACCATTACGAATGCCAGGCGGTATGTCCAAAGGGGATTAAAGTGCAGTTCATCGCTAAGCTGAACAGGGAGTTTATAAAGTCCCGGATTTGACGGGCAGTCAACTGATTCCGTGTGATTTCAGTCCTCCTATACAGGGTCTGGTCACGGTTAGTCTGCTTCTTCTCGAACTAACGCGAAGATGTTCTTCCGCAGTTAGCCGTTCATGCAACTGCCACAAGGATTTCCTTTGAAATTAGTTGATCGGAAGAGAATCTCGCGGACAAAATTACGTGCAACCCAGTAGTTGGAAAAAAAAACTGGAGAGCTTCCAAAAACAACTGGGAGTAGTGTCCAAAAACTGCCAGGCCTTGCCTTGCTTGACAACTACCCCTCCAGATTGTGCTGCTTTACATTGCTGGATTAATAAAGCTATAGTAGTGAGCAACTTTTGGAGCTATGGACACCTCAGAGACTTTGAAAGTCTCTGAGGTTTTTATTTTTTAAACATTTAGAAAAGGAGAACATGTGGAAAAGAAGCTTTATGTCGGGAACATCTCGTACAACACGACAGAAGACGAGTTGAAGGAACTTTTCTCAAAATGCGGAGAAGTATCGTCGGTAAAAATCATAACAGATCCCCATACCGGGAGAGCTAAGGGGTTCGGCTTTGTTGAGATGGCAAGTGAAGCAGACGCAAAGAAGGCGATTGCCGAGCTCAATGGTACAATGTCCGCGGACAGGACAATTACCGTAGCGGAAGCAAAGCCGCAGCAGCCGCGGGAGAGACGCAGCTTCGGCGGAGGCCGCGGCAGAGAAGGGTTTGGCGGGGGAAGAGGCAGAGGGAGATAGAACACTTTGGATATCAGAGTTCGTGGAAACGACATCGAGAGCGCCCTCAAGGCCCTGAAACGGCAACTTCAAAAAGATGGGTTGTTCAAGGACATCAAGCAGCGGAGATTCTATGAAAAACCTTCCGTAAAGAAAAAAACGAAAAGCAGAGAAGCACTCAGGAAGAAATTGAAAGCTCAAAAATCTATCAGGAGACGCGTGCCGCGGCGGTCCGCCTCCTCTGCATGAATACAGGGTATTTCATTGTGGCCCGAATCCGCCGCTTGACAGAGCCGGGACAGAGGTGCTACCGTTAATAGATTAAAAAAAGTTCCGGATGAAAACTGCGTCACTGTAAACCCCTACACGCCCCGCCTTTTTCCCCCGAGCAAAGAAAGAGAGATAAAAATTTTATGGAGTTCAGCAGATTTGATTTACACCCCCGTGTCACGGAGGGGATAAAGACAGCCGGCTATAGCGCGCCCACTCCCATCCAGGTTCAGGCAATCCCGCCTGTCCTCGAAGGGCGTGATGTCATGGGCCTCGCGCAGACCGGGACAGGGAAAACCGCTGCCTTCGTTTTACCGGTGCTGAACCGGTTGATCGAGGGAGCGCGCGGGCAGGTCCGTGCCCTTGTGATCGCGCCTACACGCGAATTGGCCGAGCAGATCCACCAGGCAATAGGCATTCTCGGAAAAGAAACTCGGCTTCGAAGCGCGACAGTATATGGCGGCGTCGGACTTGGACCGCAGTTACAGAAATTACGGGCCGGTGTAGAAATTGTGGTAGCCTGCCCTGGACGCCTGCTCGATCATATCGGACAGGGGACCGTCGATCTGTCTCATGTCGAAATATTGATCCTCGACGAGGCGGACCGAATGTTCGACATGGGATTTCTTCCTGATATAAGGAGAATAGTCAAGCATCTCCGCCTGAAGCGCCAGACGCTTATGTTCTCGGCAACTATGCCGAAAGATATCCGAAGACTTGCGGATGACCTCCTGCAGGCGCCGGTGACCGTGCAGGTCGGTCATATCGCCCCTGTCAGCACTGTGGCTCAGGCCCTTTATCCCGTCGAGCAGCATCTGAAGACAGCGCTTCTTCTCGAGTTGCTGCGCGAAACAGATGCCGAGTCGGTCCTGATTTTCACTCGTACGAAACATCGTGCCAAGCGCCTGGGCCTGCAGATCGAAAAAGCCGGCTTCAGGGCGACATCTCTGCAGGGCAACCTCTCCCAAAATAAAAGACAGGCGGCCCTGGACGGCTTCAGAAACGGAAGATATCAGATCCTTGTGGCTACCGATATCGTTGCAAGGGGGATAGACATTTCAAGCATATCCCATGTCATCAACTACGATGTCCCAGATACCGCGGAGGCATACACTCATCGCATCGGGAGGACTGGAAGGGCCGCCCAGACCGGTGACGCCTTTACATTCATCACTCATGAAGACGAGGAGATTGTCACAACTATCGAGCGGACGATCGGAGACAAAATAGAACGTCGTTGTCAAAAAGGTTTTGATTACAAGAAACCCGTCCCGCACAGGGGTAAAGAAAGTTCAGGGACCCCCGCCCGGCGCTCTAAAACACTCCTGCGCCGGCGTCATTAATTGTCCGTCTTGTTAAACGTACTTCACTATTCGTGCTACACTATTGACGTATGCCGGACCTATTTCACGGGACGTGCCGGCGACGAATAACCATAAGGAGGACACGCCATAGTTAATCAAAGACAAGCACCCGCACGGGCAGTTGACAAAACCCGCATAAACACCCAGATCCGGGCGATAAAATCGAAAGAGATACGGGTCGTCGACGAAGAGGGACAAATAGGCGTAATGGATATCGATTCGGCGCTGAAGATCGCCAGGGATCGGGAACTGGATCTTGTCGAAATCAGCCCTCAGGCTGAGCCGCCGGTCTGCAAGATCATGGATTACA
>JBAIXS010000093.1:0-4732 GCA_037916395.1 Candidatus Sulfobium mesophilum | reverse complement strand
CCCTGTTTTCCTTGGATATGTAAGGGATGATCTCCTTTTTGTCCCAGACATGGTTGCCTGTCGTGACGACATGGACACCGGTCTTAAACAGCTCTTCCACGAGTGATTCAGTAAGACCGAAGCCGGCAGCAATATTTTCACCGTTGGCTATGACGAGATCGATTTTATATTTGTCGACAAGGTTCGGCAGAAGGGCCTTGACAGCCGTTCTGCCTGCCTTTCCGACGATGTCTCCGATGAAAAGGACTTTCATATGTCAAATCAATAGCAGTGGCTCTGATTCGCCACCATGAAAGTCACCATTTGCGCGGAGACGGCATTCTCGCATCATTCTCGCTTCGCTCCGAGGCACCGGCGCGCCCGCAACGGGCAATACGCGCCGCTGAATCCGCTCGAATGCATCCCCGCACAAATTTGCCGGCGTATTTTCTGTGGGAAGTAGATGGCGATAGATATCACTATTCACTGTTCACTTCTCACTTTTCACCCTTTATTTTGCATATTCAACGTATCTGGCCTCTCTTATGACGGTTACTTTTATCTGGCCGGGGTAAGACATTTCGGCCTCGATTTTCTTTGAGAGGTCCCTAGCTATCATGGAAGACATTTCATCATTTATGTCTTCAGGTTTGACGATTATCCTTATTTCCCGTCCAGCCTGGATTGCGTAACATTTATCTACGCCCTTGAACGAAAGCGCCATTTTTTCGAGGGCCTCGAGTCTCTTAAGATAGTGTTCAATACTCTCTCTGCGTACGCCCGGCCGTGCCGCCGAGAGCGCGTCAGCAGCAGCAACAAGCGATGCCTCCACTGTGATCGGGTCTCCCTCGCCGTGATGGACCTGGATGGCATTCACAACCTTATTATTTTCGCTGAACTTCCGTGCCAGGCTCGCGCCTATCTCCTGATGAGTTCCCTCTATTTCGTGGTCTACGGCCTTGCCGATATCATGGAGAAGACCAGACCTTTTAGCCAGCTTGGCATCAACGCCCAGTTCACCGGCCATCATGCCTGCTATATAGGCCACCTCGCGCGAATGCTGAAGCACATTCTGACCGTAGGAAGTCCTGTATTTCAATCTTCCGAGGGTTTTGACGAGTTCAGGATGGATGCCCGAAAGCCCGAGATCGAAGACGGCCTTTTCACCTTCTTCCCTTATGTTTATTTCGACTTCCTTTTTAACTTTTTCGACGATCTCCTCTATTCTCGTCGGATGTATTCGGCCATCGGATATCAGCCTTTCAAGCGACAGTCTTGCGACCTCCCGCCGGACAGGGTCGAAGGCAGAAAGAGTGACCATCTCGGGCGTGTCGTCAACAATAAGATCCACCCCGGTGGCTGCCTCGAGCGCCCGGATATTTCTTCCTTCTCTGCCTATAATCCTTCCCTTCATTTCGTCATTGGGAAGACTTACTGCGGTCACTGTCGCATCTGCAACATAATCGCTTGCGTACCGCTGTATGGCAGAGCCCATGACCTCTTTGGCCTTCTTGTCCGCGGTTTCCTTTGCCTCATCCTCTATTTTCTTGACCAGTTTTGCGATCTCGAAGCGGCACTCTTCTTCGGTACGTCTGAGTATTTCCTGCTTTGCCTCATCGGCAGTGATCCCCGAGAGTTTTTCCAGTACCGCAGTCTGCTCTTTCAGGATGTTGTTGTATTTGTTTTCCTTTTCCTGTATCGAGCGTTCTTTCGAGGTGTATTCCTTTTCCCTTCTTGAGAGCTCGTGCTCACGTTTGTCCACCTGATCGAATTTTCTGTCGATAGTTTCTTCCTTCTGCCTGAGTCTTTTTTCAAGATGGCCCAGTTCAGAACGTCTTTCGCGCAATTCCTTCTCTGCCTCTGTCTTTGCCTGGTATACAATGTCCTTGGCCTCCAGAGACGCTTCCTTTTTGATTGATTCTGCCTCTTTGACTGTGTCCTCGATTATCTTCTTTTTTTCAGAACTGATGGAATCCTTCTGTGACTTGAGGGCGTTTCTGTAAATAAGGCTGAAGATCAAACCGATTACGACACCGGCGCCGACAGAGGCAAGCAGATAAACCATATTAATCATCCGTGGTGCTCCTCCTTTTTTGCAGCCTCGATTTAATGATTTTCTCAAACCCCTCCGCGGAGGGGGTATAAAAAGACTTATGAACAGACATATAGTCCTGTTCTACGTAATGGCCGTTATAACTGTGAGGATACAGGTATCCCTTCCCGGCCCCCAATCTCTTAGCCCCTGAGTAGCTTGAATCCTTAAGGTGTGAAGGAACCTGCTGAACAGGCTGGTTCCTGATTTCCTCAAGCGCCCTTTCGACTGCCGTATATGACGAGTTGCTTTTCGGAGCGCTTGCCACATAGATGGCGGCCTGCGAAAGGGGGATCCTGCCTTCGGGCATACCGATTTTCTCCAGCGCGTGCATAGCTGAAACTGCAACGACCAGCGCCCTGGGGTCTGCATTTCCGACATCTTCCGAGGCACAGATAATGATTCTGCGCGCAATGAAGAGCGGATCTTCTCCGGATTCGATCATCTTTGCCATCCAATAGAGAGCGGCATCGGGGTCAGACCCTCTCATGCTCTTTATGAATGCTGAAATAGTATCGTAGTGGTCGTCCTCGTCATAGTAAAGTGACTTGTTTTGAAGCACTTCTTTGACACGAAGCAGCGTTATTACGCCGCCGGCCTCATCGTTGCAGGACAGGAAAGCGAGTTCCAAAATATTCAGCGCCCGCCTGGCATCTCCCTCGCTTACAGAGGCAATAAAGTCGATTGCCTCGTCTTCAATCGAGGGACGATGATCTCCGAGGCCCCTCGGGTCCGACACTGCCCTGGCAATAAGCTTTTTCAGATCGTCTGGCGGTATCGGGCGGAACTGAAAGATAACGGACCGGGAAGACAAAGCGGGAACGAGAGCAAAGAAGGGGTTCTGGGTAGAGGCGCCTATCAGCGTCAGCTCGCCAGTCTCGATATAGGGCAATAAGGCGTCCTGCTGTATCTTATTGAAGCGGTGCAGTTCGTCCACAAAAAGTATTGTTTTGTCGGATCTTATGGAGGAGACCGCATCCCTTATATCTTTTATGCCGGCTGTGACCGCGTTTATAGGTATGAATTCCGCCTTTGTCTTTTTTGCTATTATGCGGGCAAGTGCGGTCTTGCCGGTTCCGGGCGGCCCGTACAATATCAGCGAAACGATCTTGTCTTCCTCGATCAGCCGCCTGAGGGGTCTCTGTGCGCCAAGCAGATGAGACTGGCCGAGGAAGTCATCAAAGTCCTCAGGCTGCATCCTCCACGCAAGCGGGGGAGTCCTTCTGCTTGTCTTAAAAAGTTCCAAGTGTCATAGTCCTCTCGGGACTATGATCTGCGCATGACTTTTGGTGTTGGGAAGGGAATTAATGTAAATGAAAATTGTTCCTGAAAATCTATGAAAAAGCCTGAAAAGCACGGCCTTGATATGCTGTATTTCCTTTTTTCCCTGATGCTTCCACCCAAAAGTGCGAAAATCATAGTCGCCAGCTTCATAAAAAATATATTTATCCCGCCCTGCCGTGTACATGAAAAATCAGATCCGCCTATTGGATAGGTGGGTGCCATAAAGGTGGCTTTAGGCTTTTGACACCTGGTCAACATGCACACCGACACCTTACACAGGCTCCCTAAAGATCTAATTTGCCGGACCAACTTTCTCATATATCACTTAACAGGGCAGGTAGTTATCCTGCAATCTCTTATATATTTATACCAGAATAGGGCTTGTTTGAGCAAGGAAAATTCTTTGACTCAGGGGCATGTGTGTTGTATTAATAGTCTTTTTTTAATAAACTAGTATACTATGGTACGAAAAGGATATTACGGAAAGCCAAAGGTCATGTTGGACGAATCACAGGAGGTTATATATGTTCGGTTTAGGAATGCCTGAGCTTATCGTCTTGCTTATTATAATTCTCGTCCTCTTCGGAGCTAACAGGTTGCCTGAAATCGGCAGAGGTGTCGGACAGGCGATCAAGAACTTCAAGAAGGCCACTTCAGAGCCCGATGAGATTGATGTCACGCCGAAGAAAGAGGTCACAAAGGACAGTGACAAAGGAGGCGGGGAAAAGGTCAAGGGTGAATAGGGGGCCACTAGCCGAGATTGACCTTTCAGCGCTTCAGCACAACCTCAAAATAGTCAGGAAAATCAGCGAAGAAAGACCGGTTATTGCAGTTGTCAAGGCTGATGCTTATGGCCATGGCTCTGTAGAGATTGCCCGAAATCTTGGCCGCCTGGGCGTTTCCCACTTCGCAGTTGCATATACCGGCGAAGCAAAAGTGCTCAGGGAGTCGGGCATCGCGGCGGATATTATCGTTTTGTTTGATCGCTCCGATGTGGAAGATTATTTCACCTACGGGCTTGTTCCGGTTGTGCAGGACAAGGAGACAGCCAGGAAATTTTCTGTTGAGGCTGTCAAAAGGGGTAAAAGCATCCGGGTTCATCTTAAGGTAGATACAGGGATGGGACGGTTGGGGTTTCGGCCGGAACAGACCGTTTCAACTGCCCTTGAGATCGCTGGCTGGGAGGGCATAAAGGTTGAGGGCCTGATGAGCCATTTTTCCGAGGCTGACCTTGCTGATAGGTCCTATGCTTCGCACCAACTTAACCTGTTCAACGAAATAAGGTTTGCCATATCCAACGGATTGCGAAGGCCGATCATGTCTCATATCGCTAACAGCGCTGCAGTCCTCAGTCTGAAAGATGCCCTGATGGATGCC
>JBAIXS010000092.1:0-4807 GCA_037916395.1 Candidatus Sulfobium mesophilum | reverse complement strand
AAAAGACCCGGCTCGAAAAATTGTCCTTAACGGACTTCCTCACGGACCTTTACAATATCAGATATTTCTACACCCGGATCATCGAGGAGTTCAGCCGGGCGCAAAGATACGACCTTCCCATAAGCTGCCTTATGCTTGACGTGGACTACTTTAAGAAGATCAACGACAAGTTCGGCCACAAGACTGGCGACCTGGTCCTCAAGGAGTTCGCTCACCTGATGAAGAAACATTCCCGAAAAAGCGACGTCCTTGCGCGTTACGGCGGCGAGGAGTTCATAATGCTTCTGCCGCAGACTTCCCTCAGAGGCGCGGTGGCCGAGGCCGAAAGGCTCAGAGGGATAATCGAGAATCATAAATTCAAGAGCTTCCCGAACAGGGAAAGACTGACAATCAGTGTAGGCATTGCGGTCTCACCCGACAAAAGGGTCTCCACACATGACGACCTAATCTCTCTTGCCGACCAGGCCCTCTTTATTGCCAAAAACAGCGGCAGAAACAGGGTAGCTGCTTTCGGGGAATAACCCATACGGATCGACAGGGAAAAACGTGAAACTAATAACGTCCCATATAAACGCCGATTTCGACGCCCTCGCCTCCATGATGGCCGCAAAGAGGATTTATCCGGAAGCGGAGATGGTCTTCCCCGGGTCCCAGGAGCGAAAGGTGAGAGATTTTATAGAAGTCTTTCACCCGGCGGACTTCAGACGCCTCAGGGACATAGACTTCTCTAAGGTTACCCAGCTTATAATAGTCGACGCGAAACATGCCGACAGGATTGGGCCCCTTGCGGCGCTTCTTTCGCAAAAAGGTATCAAGATCCATATCTACGATCACCACCCTCTCGAGGAGAACGACATCCGGGGAGAGCAGGAGATGGTCGAGGAAGTCGGCGCCACCGCGACGCTGTTTTCGGAATTGCTTAGAGACAGGAAGCTCAATCCTACTGCAATGGAGGCGACAATCCTGACCCTGGGGATATATGAGGAAACAGGGTCTCTTCTTTTCCCATCGACCACTGCCAGAGATCTTCTTGCGGCGGCGTATCTGCTTAAAAGAGGAGCGAATCTGAATATAGTCTCAAGCTACATAAAGATGGACCTGAACCGGCAGGAACTGGATCTGCTGAACGAACTCCTGACGTCATCAGCCGAGGTCGTGCTTAGAGGGCTAAGGGTCATGATTGCCAAGGCATCAAGGGACTCTTACGTCGGCGACGCGGCCCACCTTGCGCACAAGATAATGGAGATGGAAGACGTCGACGCCGTAGTCATCCTCCTGGAAATGCAGGGCAAGATCCTGCTCGTGGCGCGTTCCAGGGCGCCTGAACTGGATGTCGCAGAACTGATGAAAGAATTCGGCGGAGGAGGTCATCCCACCGCAGCTTCGGCAACAATAAAGGAGGCCTCTCTTGAACTGGCAGCCGACAAGCTAAAGACACTCCTGGATAAACATATAAAGCATGGCAAGGTCGCCTTTGACGTCATGACAAGCCCTGTGATCACTGCACAGTGGGACAGTACCGTCAAGGAGGCGGCTGACACGATGACGAGATACGGAGTAAACGTGCTCCCGATTATCAAAGACGAAAAATACGTAGGGTTGATCTCCAGGGAGATTGTAGAGAAGGCGCTCTTCCACGGTTTTAAAAAGAACAAAAGCATAGAGTTCTCGACATCAGACGCGGCGACAGTCGGGCGGGACACGCCGGTCAGGGACATCGAGGCTGTCATGATAGAGCAGAACCAGAGGTTCATGCCTGTGATAGAGGCAGGAAGCATTGTGGGCGCCATAACCAGGACAGATCTCCTTCGGGTAATTTACGAGGATTTCCTCCGGAAGAGGCGTATTGATAAGGAAGGCACCCACGAAAGATCACCGACGGGCAGAAACCTTTCAACTCTGATTAGAGACCGTTTTCCGGAAGGAGTATACAGGATCCTCGTTCTTGCCGGAAAAGTGGCCGACGATATGGGAGCAAACGCCTATCTCGTCGGGGGGTCGGTAAGAGACCTGCTGCTGGGGCATGCGAATCTTGACATAGACGTAGTAATCGAAGGAGACGGCATCCGTTTCGCAAAGGAGTTGGCGGAAAGATTAAAGGCGAAGGTAAGATCACACCACCGGTTCGGCACCGCCAATATAACCCTCGACAAACTCAAGCTGGATGTGGCCACCGCCAGGACGGAATATTACGAGTCGCCCGCTGCGCTTCCGAAGGTCGAGATGTCCTCGATCAAGAAAGACCTTTACAGGAGGGACTTTACTATCAACACGCTTGCGATAAAACTTAACGCCAGGTCGTTCGGTCTACTGATAGATTTCTTCGGCGGACAGCGGGATCTGAGAGAAAAGACTATAAGGGTCCTTCACAACCTGAGCTATGTCGAAGACCCCACGCGGGCCTTCCGCGCGGTGCGGTTTGCCGAAAGGTTCGGCTTTAAACTGAGCAGGCATTCCGAGAACCTTATAAAATCGGCAATTCAGATGGACCTTTTTGAGCGGCTTTCAGGTTCACGGCTGTGTGATGAACTCCTCATCGCCTTCAGCGAAACAAATCCCGTTAAGACACTAAAGCGCCTCTCGGACTACGGGCTTCTTAAGGTAATCCACAAGAACCTGGCGTTCGACGAAAAACTTGAGTCAACGCTCTCTTCCATGTATGAGACACTCGCATGGCATACGCTTTTGTTCCTGGACGAGAAAGTCGATAACGGAATCCTCTATCTGATCGCGCTTCTCTCTAACCTTGACGATGAGCAGAGGGCAGAGGCCCTCCGCAGACTTGCTCCGCCCGAGGCGACTCGACAGATCATCCAGGATAGCATCGTCGAATCCGCTGAAATACTCGGGAAACTTCCCTTAAACGATCCGGTTGGCCTCTACCATCTGCTTTCGTCCAAACGAATCGAGTTAATACTGTTTTCCATGGCGATAACAAAAGATAATCGTAAAAAGAAAGAGATATCTCAGTTCCTGGTTGAATTAAGAAAAATAAAACCTTTTCTGACAGGCCGTGATCTGAAAAAAGCGGGACTGCCCGAGGGGCCGCTTTATTCAAAGATATTCAGGGAACTTCTCGACGAAAGACTGAGGGGGGCACTTAAGACCGAAGACGACGAAAAAAGATACGTCCTTAACCGTTACTTAAAAGGCTGAAAAGGTCTATGCTTTTTTGGACCCCTGTGATATGCTTTCTGTAAGGCCTTATGCAACACCGTAAGCCCCTCATAATATTCCTTTTATGTGAAATTATCATTTTGAGGTATTACCCATGGAAACCGAACGCCAGCCTCTGACAGAAGCCAGGGCAGACGAAGACAACGGAAGAAGCAGGGTCCTTATCGTCGACGACGACGCCAGTATTCTCAGGCTGATGTGTGAGATACTCTCGCACCAGGGATACCGCTTCGAAACAGCCGCCAACGGTCTCGAGGCGATCTCCAAGGTAAAGGAGTTTTCTCCGGACCTTATCTTTATGGACGTCAGGATGCCTGTGATGGATGGCTATGATGCCTTGAAGAAGATCAAGGCGGACGAAGCCGTCTGTCATATACCTGTAGTAATGGTAACGGGGCTCGGAGACAGGGAGTCGAAGATCAAGGGGCTTGCGCTTGGAGCACAGGATTTTCTTTCGAAGCCGGTCGACAGCACAGAACTTGTTTTGAGGGCCGAAAACCTTTTAAAGGTGAAATATTTCGAAGATTTTCTCAAGGGACATAACGCCCTGCTCGAAAAGGAAGTCAGGCAGAGGACTGACGAACTGAGGGACGCCCTGAAGGGGCTTTCCGATTCTAACAAGCGACTGAGGGAGTCAGAGGAAAAGATAAGGGAAGGGTATGTAGATACAATCTTCAGACTTACGATGATCGCTGAATATAAGGATGAGGACACCGCATCCCATATTAAGAGAATCAGTCACTACTGCCGTCTTATCGCTGGGCATCTCGGCTGGCCGGTGAAAAAACAGGAGATTATCTTCTACGCAAGCCCTATGCATGATATCGGGAAAGTGGCCATCCCTTCTGACATCCTTCTTAAACCCGCCAGACTGAGCCCGGAAGAGTTCGCCCTGATGAAAACCCATGCTACGATCGGCCGAAAAATCCTGAAAGGGTCCTCATCTGAATATTTGCAGATGGCTGAAAAGATTGCTTTAAGCCACCATGAACGGTGGGACGGCGGGGGCTATCCCTTCGGTCTGAAAGGAGAGGAGATTCCATGGGAGGGCAGGATTATGAATATCGCCGACCAGTATGACGCCCTCCGCAGTGCACGTCCCTATAAACCTCGGTTCGCACATGAAAAGGCCTGCCAGATAATAACTGAAGGAGACGGACGGACTCATCCATCGCATTTCGATCCTGATATATTGAGGGTCTTCAGCGAAAACCATAAAAAATTCGAAGAGATTTACGACGCCCATCAGGAATGAAGATCGATAAGCGATTTCGTGAGCAGTGCCTTCTGCATCACTTGACCGGATGATTCAAAAACTACCATAAGTATGAAAGGACATGGTATATGAGCGGCTTTATTTTCCCGATATTCAGAAAGAAATATTTGATGATATAAAAGAGGGAAAATTCCTCGGAGGTCGAAGACCGAGAATGAGCGAAAATACTATGTCCTTTCTTAGTTCCAGGAAAGCATTTATGAATCTTAATAAGATAGGTTTGACCCTCCAGACAGTTGGAGTGCTTATTGCCGCAGAAACGCGTGTCTTTGCGCATGGGATAGATGAACGTCCCGGCCTGGGAGAGACTATCACCCTGATCCTTTCAGCCGGCTGGATCGTAATTGCCGTCGG
>JBAIXS010000091.1:0-8563 GCA_037916395.1 Candidatus Sulfobium mesophilum | reverse complement strand
CTGCCAAACAGAAGAGGCCGGTAGATCCAACCCCTCAGAACCATATCGGCAGTCACTGTGGCACGCGCCACATTGTTGTCGATAAAAATATTGTCCTTACCGACGACTCTGATATTAAGCGCTGTTTGTTCGAGGCCCGATATCTCTGATTTGAATTTTGGCGTCGTCTTCGTTTTTAGAAGCCAGCTCTTCCAGTCGACCCTTTCTTTATATCTTGCACGGTTTATCTCTAAATCGCCCGAGACAATTCTGGAATCAGGCGTCCCTTTATAGAGGAGATTACCGCCGAAATTCACATTGAACTCACTGGATGGGGATACGGTTATGTTGCTGAGGGCAGCCTCCACGTAAAACCTCTTGAGAGAAAACTTCTTTAGATATAGCACGCCGGAGATGTCTATGTCCCCGCCTCCAAGTTTTCCGGAAAGTTTCTGGAGCACTATCCTGTCACTATCCATGTACATATATCCGCTGAGGGCGCTAAGCCTGTAAGAATAGTCTTTCAGGCTGAGAGATCCGTTCGACAGGTTAACGCTCCCATTGATCTCCGGGCTATCCCAGTCTCCGGTCACGGTCAGTACGAATTCCGCATCTCCCCTTAATACGCCCACCCTTGCAGAAAGTCCCTTCAGCGGGGCAAGCGAAGAACTGCCTTCCATGTTCAGATTATATTTTTTCCCCAATACGACATTGCCGTCTATGCCCAAAGACGCATTGCCGCTTCTCATGACCGTTTTTCCAAGCGACAGCAGCCTGTCTTTAATATCCAGCCTTATCTGTTTTTCGTTCGCAAAACTGTAGCCATACATCGACAAAGCCAACTTATCGAGCGTCAGGTTGCCCTCGATATGCCCTCTGTCGCCGCTCAAAAGCGCGCGGCCGTTCATACTTAGAATCAGATCCTCAGGGATATCCTTGAGAAAAGAGCTTATGATGAAATCGTACCTCCCCCCCTGAATATCAATCGTCGCGGACCATGGCATCTCTTTTTCAAACCTGCCGTTTGCGCTGAGCAAAACCCTGTCATCAAACATGCCGGCCCGCACAACGATGTCCCTGCCCTTTATTGAAGCTGATACTGTTCCGCTTCCGACGGACTTGCCCTTAAGCCTGCCCTCAACCATCCTGGCGTCGAGTCTGATGGAGGGGTCTTCAAATGTGCCGTGCCCCTCGCTCTTAAGCGCAAATACGGCATCACCCTTGATCTCCCTCCGGACTATATCACTGAGAAGGATCTTATCCGAAGATGAGCTATACGAAAAATTGCCTTTCGTATCAATCGAAGCCTCTCCCGTCAGCGCCGACTTCCCTCGGGTAATCCTCATCTTCGTAAATGAAAGTCTTTCGTCTTTATAAGTCCATCTAAAGTCAGCTTTATCAAAGGCTACATTGAAAACAGTTGCCCGGTCTGCCGATGCGCTCCCGCTGATATCAGGAAGCGATGCCGTTCCGCCTATCTCCACACTTGAATTCAGCCTGCCGGAGCCCTTGAAGTCGGGATAGAATATCTTTGTAAACTTTTCCAGATCAGCGTTTTCGACGGAGGCCGTCAGATGATATTCCGGCTTCTCCAGATCAAAAAGCTCCTTTGCATCCCTGAAAGCAACTCTCCCTTTAAGCGTGGCTGCCTGTGCGGTGCCCTTTACACTCATCTCCCTTATGGTGAGAGCGTCTTTCCTGTATGTAAGGTCCGCATTGATGGTATCAGCCGCATATTTTTCAAAAACAGCTTTTTCAATATCTATCCGGCCGCCAAGCACCGGATTATCGAAGGTGCCTGTTATCTTCCCCCTGAACGCTCCTGTTCCCGTCAGCTTCGAATAGTAAGGGGTTGTAAGATCAGTAATGTCCGCCGACTGCAGTCCGAAGTCGATGTCAAGGGATTTTTCTCCGATATTGACAGTCCCGCCTCCCTGGGCCTTGGAAATGCCTGTAGACAATTTGAGGCCGCCAAGCGTCAGCAACTGACCGGTCATCCTATAACTGCCTGAAATGTCTCTAACCCTTCCAAAGACGTCTTTCCCTTTTTCAATGCTCCGGTATTCGAAGCTGCCTTCAGGATTGAAATCCGCACCGGAAGTCAACAGAGTGCCGTTTACCTTCCCCGCAGGGACACCCGGGTCCCAGCCGATGAGTTTAAAGAGCGGGCGGCTGTCAACATTGCTGAAGGCTACATTAACCATGAAGGAGTTAACCACAGGGAGGTTTATCGATGCCGACAATTTAGCGTCTCCGTTGTAAAGTCTGCCCGATCCATCTGTGAACCTCATCAGGCCGTCTGCATAAGAAACGGCGCACTTCAGCAGTTTGACCTCCACATCAAAAAGATTGCCGTCGGTTAGCACTGCTGCCCCTTTGCCCTTTATGTTATTAACCGGACCGTTCAGAGACCCTTTCACTTCCATGAGCCCCTCAATGCGCTCCTTCACCCCGAGCAGTTCCATCAGGGTCTGCAGGTAGAACTTCCCTTCGACCTTCAGGTCAAGCGTAATCAGC
Organism: Candidatus Sulfobium mesophilum; assembly: GCA_037916395.1. Taxonomy (GTDB): domain Bacteria; phylum Nitrospirota; class Thermodesulfovibrionia; order Thermodesulfovibrionales; family UBA6898; genus Sulfobium; species Sulfobium mesophilum_A. The sequence continues at coordinate 6,067 of JBAIXS010000091.1, read as the reverse complement.
TTGTCTATGTATTTGACATATCCTCCCGCCCTCACCTCTCCGGCACCCGATCTCCTGAGCCCAAATATCTTTTTAACTGTATCCATAAAAAGGGCGATATCCGTTTTAAAGTCCGCCTTTCCTCCGGCATACTCCCCGGCCCCTGTAATCTTTGAACCAAAGGACCCTACAACGAATTTCTTTACCTTGACTATATCGTCCTTCACAGCGAGATCGAAATCAGCACTTCCTGACAAATCAGGCCACCCCTCTTTTTTAAAGCCGAACCTTCGGAGCGAGGCATTTACATGTTCCCATTCGCCCAGTATCACCTCTCCGTTGAAACCCTCGACCAGGGACGCAGCACTGAATTTGTCATCACTATAATGGAGGCCTCCATTCTGTACCTGAACCGCCTTAATCTTCACCTTGAAAGCTGTTTCACTGACCTTTTCGAGATAGTTCTTCACATGGGCCGCTATGTCCACAGCCTGCTTCCGGTCTGTCTTTATTTGCGGCTCCTTCAGCACCAGCCTCCTTATCTTTATCTGCCTGCCCGCTATGCCAGTGAGGTCAAGATACGCCTTGGTACGCTGGACCAAAAGTATGTTTTCTCCTTCTTCATCAAACACCTTCAGATCCCTTGCTTCCACAAACAGTGGAAAGAGGTTGACATAGATTTTTTGCGCGGTCACCTTGCGGCCGATCATTTGTTCGATCTCCGGCAGAATGAGTCCCTTAAGAGCATCTGAGACCTGAGGACCGCGAAGAATGAACGCCAAGACCCCGATGATCACCGCAAGAGGGACCAGGAAGGCAAATCTTTTTAAGTTTTTCCTTTTAAGATCGTCCATAATTCGGATAGAATTTGCTGTGTTTTACTATAATCGATTTTATGCTTTTCTGACTGCACATAAAAGATATCCTGGGCCTGACCGCGGTCAGTGTTTATCTTGGCTGAAATAATATTCACCCCATTCAAATACATTACATTAGATATGTCGTACAGAAGTCCAAGTCTGTCGGATGAGAAAATTTCGATAAGTGTAAACTCATCGGATACCTCATTATCGAGTTCTATAAAGATATTGAACGGACTCTCTGCCGGGGCCGGACGGCTCACGGCACTGAGGGGTTTGCCCTCCGTGATAATGCTTCTTAACCCCCCGGATAAATCCTCTTCGAAGCCGTCCCACCAAAGGTCCTTCCAGTTTGAAACAGTAACCTTGTCGATTACGCTCCCTTTCCTGCCGGTAAATATCTTGCCGCTGACAATATTGAGGCCCCTTGAGGTAAGAACTCCGACTATCCGTGAAAAAAGACCGGGACGGTCGCCGGCGCTTACCGACAGCTCCGTTCCTTCATGAGGCCCGGAATCGACGCGGATTGCGAAGCCGCTTTCTCTTGCCTTTAAGACAAGCCCGTAATCCTCTATGATCCTGCTTCTCATCGTGGAAAACAGATATCTGTCAGGCATTTCGCCGACGAAATCCATCAGTCCGGGCAATTTATCTTTCGGACAAAGGGCCTGCAGCCCGCTTATGTAATCGTCGCGGCCTTTCCTTGTCCCCGACAGATAGTTCCTCGTATGATCGTATAATTCTTTAAGCAGATATGCCTTCCAGGAATTCCAGAACCCCGGATTGACGGCTGACATGTCCGCATATGTCATGAGATATATAGCATCAAGATTTTCTGCATCCTCTACCGCATCGGAAAACATCGCAACCACTTCTTCGTCGGACGCTTCCATCTTAAGGGAGATTTTCGACATCAATATATGATTTCTTACCAGAAATTCTATTCTCGTCCGCTTCCTAATATCTAGATTGAATCTCTCCATGATGTTCTTCAGCCTTTTGTATCCCTCCTCCTCGTGGTGTCTGCCGGCCGCCTTTCCTATATCGTGGAACAGGAGCGCCATAAAGAGAGTGTCTAGGCTCTCCATGCCCTTGATGATCTTGTGAAATTCCTCGAGGTTTTGAAAACGCGTCGTCCTGAGCCTCTCCAAATTACGGACTGCGCGCAGTGTATGTTCGTCAACAGTATACATATGATAAGGTTCGTGGACTACCAGCTGTCTGAGCACTCCGAATTCAGGTATGAACCTCCCCAGCACACCTGTCTCATGCATCTCCCTGAGGGTGTCGTATACACGCTCTCCCTTAAGTATTTCCAGAAAATGATGCACAGCCGCGGGCGAATATCTCGCCCTTCTGTTTATATGCAGAAGCGATAACTTTATCTTTTCTCTGGTGCTGCCGCTGAATTTTTTTCCTGTTTTGGAAAGCAGGTAAAATGCCTCCATTATCTTGTCAGGATTGGCCGCAAACAGCCGCTCTTTTGTCGCTATAATATTCCCGCCGGATATTGAAAAATTGTCATTTATCCTCTTGATTCTCCAGTCCCTGAAAAGAGGGACATATGGCTTGCTGCATGCTGCCATAATTTTTCTCATAGTTTCCCTTATGACCCTGCTTTTGAGGTAGTAATACCGCATCATCCGCTCGGTTGCGGTAAACTTGACAGAATCCTTAAATCCAAGTCTCGCCGCAACACTCCTCTGATATTCAAAAGAAAGGATGTCGTTTTTACGTTTGCTTTCCAGATGGAGTGCGAACCTTGAGCGAAGAAGAAAATCATACGCCCCAATGAACCGCCTGTAATCGTGCGGCCCCAGCAGTTTTGAAAAATCAGAGAATTTGTCCATCTTCAGCGCCACCCTGGAAAGCCAGAAAGCCGTGTGTATATCTCTAAGCCCCCCTTCACCCTCTTTTATGTGAGGCTCAAGAAGAAAGACGGAATCGCCGGAACTGTGATGCCTTTTTTCCATTTCGAGCAATTTTTCCCTGACAAAGTCCTTCTGTTTTCTAAATGTGATCTCCGGAGTAACCTTCGACTTGAATATATTGAAGAGCTCTTTGTCGCCTGCCAGAAATCGTGCTTCCAGGAGAGAGGTCCTCGTCCGCATATCCCTTGATGCCTCCTCGATGCATTCCGCCGGCGTCCTGAAAGAATGACTTATTTCAAATCCAGTGTCCCATAACTTATAAAGAACGCGTTCAGCAGCCTCTGTATCAGCCTTGTTAAGGGCAAAGAACATAACATCAACATCGGAATAAGGGCATAGTTCACGGCGGCCATACCCGCCTGTGGCTATAAGGACCGCTCTAACGTCTTTCTTTACGGAATTGAAAATGTCCAGTACAATTTGATCCATTTTTGAAGTGTAGCGCTCAGCCAAGGCTATACCTCCCTGATTCTGGCTGAACCACCCCTCGATTTCATGCAATACATTTATCTTCATTATCAATATATTATACCCTAATATTTAAAGTGACATATTATTATGACATCTAAATGTATGACCCTTAAAAATATACCATACCCCGGCTCCAAATAGAGCCCGTTTTTCTGTCCATGCATTTTTTCCTTGACATCATAATGTCATTATAATAATATGTGTTTATGATGCAAAATGAAACAGATTCATTGCAAATTAAAACAGTTGACAGATACAACCAGGAAAAACTTTATATTCAGTTAACGAGGATATTTCTTGAAGAGATTACCTCCTTGCGCTGGGGACTGGGACAAAAAATCCCTACTGAAGAGGAGCTGTGCAGAAAATATGCAGTCAGTAAAATTACTGTGCGTCAGGCAATCAACAATCTTGTTTCAGACGGCTATCTGATGAAACTCCAGGGCAAGGGAACCTTTGTTACGAGCGTTCTTCCGGTTGTGGGACTCTCAATGAGAACTCGTTTCACAGAGGAAATGTTTGGAGAGGAGGTGAAGGTTGAGAAAGAGATACTGTTCAAGGGAATCCAGTCTCCCCCTCAGGACGTCAGTGCCTATCTAAAGACTGAAGACAGCATTTATTTTGTTCTTTGTAAAAGGACTGTCAGCGGAGAGCCGGCATATCTTGACGAATCATTTATTCCATACCATATGCTGCCCGATATAGAGCAGATGGATTTTACCCGTACCTCGCTTTATTACCTGCTTCAGGAAAAAGGGCTGAAGAAAATATTTAAGGTCATACAAACGATAGAAATATTGCAGGCATGGGGGGAGACGGCAAGAAACCTCGATCTCGCCGAGGGCGTACCGGTGCTTGCAGTGCACAGGCTTCTTCTAAGCTCGGACAGCACTCCCGTCGGATATACAAGGTTCCTCGGCAGAAGCGATAGATATAAGTTTCAGACAGAATTCGAAAGAATACGATAATTATCAAAAGGAGGAAGGGAAAAAAGTCATGTTAGGAAAAAAATTAAAGTTCCTGTACTTAGCAGTTTTCTTGTTGATAGTATTTTTCAGCGCCGCTCAGGTGTTTGCAGCCTCTGAGCCTGCTGCTGCCGCGACTGCTGTCTCTGGCTCATCAATGCCTTGGTGGGCATGGCCACTGATCTTATTCATCGTCACATTTCTTTTAGGTATAGTAGCGGTCCTGGGAGGCGTTGGCGGTGGCGTGCTTTTCGTGCCCATAATCGGAGGGTTTTTCCCCTTCCATATAGATTTCGTAAGGGGCGCGGGGCTTCTGGTCGCCCTGGCCGGCGCTCTTGCCGCTGGCCCCGGGTTGCTCAAGAAAGGCATGGCTGATCTCAGGTTGGCCATACCGGTGGCCGTCATTGCATCGGCCTGCGCAATTGTGGGCGCCATGATAGGTCTGGCGCTTCCGGCAAAGGTCGTAAATATTGCCCTGGGCGCGACAATTTTGGGAATTGTGGGTATCATGCTGATGGCTAAAAAGTCCGAGTACCCGGAGGTCAAACAGGCTGACAGTCTTTCGACGGCGCTGAGGATTACGGGGATCTACCACGAGGCGTCCTCCGGGCAGGACATAAACTGGAAGATACACAGGACGCCGCAGGGGCTCGCCACCTTCATTATTATCGGCGTAATGGCTGGCATGTTCGGCCTGGGCGCCGGATGGGCAAATGTGCCGGTACTGAACCTGATGATGGGAGCTCCGCTTAAAGTCTCAGTGGCGACAAGCAAATTTCTGCTTTCGATAACAGATACCTCTGCCGCGTGGATATATGTAAACAACGGCGCCGTACTTCCGATGATGGTGGTGCCGTCGATAATCGGCATTATGCTTGGCTCTATTGTCGGCGTACAAATACTTGCAAAAACAAAACCGGCCGCGGTCCGCTACATAGTTATAGCGATGCTTCTTTTTGCGGGCTCCAGGGCATTGCTGAAGGGCCTCGGCATCTGGAACTGAACAACACACAAAATGATCATAATTTAACTGGAGGAAACCAATGGATAAAAAAAAGTTGGCAACTGAGGAACAGCTCGCCTATGCGAAGCTCCTTGACAGCGGAATGAAGCTGGGACTTCTTACCCTGATAGTGACCTTTATAATCTACCTGACAGGCATACTGTCGCCCCATGTTCCGGTCAGTGATCTTCCTAACTACTGGAAAATGCCGGTGCATAAATACCTGGCAGCAACCGGCATCCACCCGGGATGGGCGTGGCTGGGCATGCTCGGCAAAGGAGATTTTCTGAATTTTATCGGCATCGCCTTTCTGGCAGGTGTTACCATAATGTGTTATGTGCGCATCATTCCAATACTTCTTAAGAAAAAAGATACCATTTATGCGGTCCTTGCGGTCGTAGAAGTGCTCGTACTCGCTTTGGCGGCTTCCGGAATACTTAAAGCGGGAGGACACTAACATGAAGGGATCCTGCTCTGTTATGGGCTTTGGGAAACTTCTGCTGGCAACCGATGGGTCTGAATCGGCAGAGGCCGCTATAAAAGAAGCCCTTAGTATCGCAAGAGTCTGTTCAAGCCGGCTTTATGTTATATCAGTGGTCGAAGTCAATCCGGAATACGAAGCGCTGGCGCCGCAGATTATTGGGAAGGCAGAAACAGAAACGAACAAACATCTGAAATCGATAAAGAAGAAAGCCGAAAAAAAAGGCATATCCTGCGAGGTTATCGCACATGAGGGTGAAGAACCTTACCGCTTCATCGTTGATGAGGCTGTCAAGCTCAAAGCCGATATGATAATTATGGGAAGCCACGGGCGTACGGGCTTAAAGAGACTCATGATGGGAAGCGTGACTTCACGGG
>JBAIXS010000090.1:0-6125 GCA_037916395.1 Candidatus Sulfobium mesophilum | reverse complement strand
AGGGAACGCCTGAAGCAGGAACTGGACATCGCGTCCGCAATCCAGAGGAGTTTTCTGCCTGCGTCGCCTTTTTTCAGAAAGGGCAATCTCACCGTGTCGGCAAAGAACGTCTCCGCATCCAAGGTCGGCGGAGACATTTATGATTTTGTCGAACCTGCAGAGGACAGGGCGGGCGTACTTATCGGCGATGTTTCCGGCAAGGGCATTTCGGCCGCCATTTATATGGCAAAGGTCAGCAGTGATTTCAGATATATTTCCCGCCTTTCGGATTCGGCCCCGGCAGCCCTGAACCGGCTGAACGAATCTCTGGCCGGTGCGCCGCGCGGGATGTTCATGACGGGCATTTATGTCGTCGTAAACACCGCAACAGGGGATTTGCAGGTGGCGGTCGCCGGCCATCCCCCCTTTTTGTGGATTTCGGATGGCGAGGTAAAGGTCATGTCCGTTGCGGCTGGCCCTCCCCTGGGGATTATATCGACAAATTATTCTTCTGACGTCTTTAGGCTCAGGAGCGGCGACAGGCTTCTCCTGATGACGGACGGAGTCTTTGATGCAAAGGACAGGGACGGACGGAGGCTGGGCTTCGATACAGTCGTCAGGTTTGTAAAGGCGCATATCCATGAGGAACAGCTGATAGACAGGCTTGTCGGCTACGTAGATGATTTTTCCGGCACTCCGGACAGGGCCGACGACCTTACAATAGTGGAACTTAAATGGGGGGGCTGAGATAAAAAATCAGGTGGTATTGACAGTGCCCTCCGATCCCAGATATCTCTGCGTAGTCAGGGAGGTGACTGCAAAGATGTGGCAGCTGCACGGCCTGGGTGAGGAAATGGTCGAGCAGATAAGGCTTGCGGTTGATGAAGCCTGCGCAAATGTAATAAAGTATGCATACAGAGGCGATACAGAAAAAAGAATCGTTGTGCGATACAAGGTCAGCCGTGGACGGTTTGAAGTGGTCATTGAAGATAGCGGCATCAAGGCCGATGCGCGGGTCATAGCGGGGAGAAAGCTTGAGGATGTGAGGCCGGGAGGACTAGGCATCCATTTCATCGCGAGATGCTTTGATGTTTTTGAATTCGACGGAAGGAAAAAAAACGGCAACCGTCTAAGACTCATAAAGTATCTGAAGGAAAGAAATGAAGATCGAGATAGCAGAACATAAAGGAGTGAAGGTCTTTGGGTTGTCGGGCGACATTGACATGTATTCGTCTCCTGCTTTGCGAAAGGAATTGATGAGCCTCGTCAGAGAAAAGGTTCCGATGATTTTTATCGATTTCAGAAACGTCTCCTATATCGACAGCTCGGGGATTGCTACACTGGTTGAGGGACTGAAGGGAATGATGGACCACGGCGGCAAATTAAAGCTTCTCGGCATACCGGAAAGGATAGCCGGGATATTCAGTTTCTCCAAGCTTGACAAGGTATTCGATATATGCGTGGGCCTTGATGATGCCTTCGAGGGCTGAGGCGTTCTTCGGCTTCATCGGACGGAGTTTTGTCCCCGTCCGCAAAGACATACGTTTTGCCTCCAAGATTATAAACGACACGTTCTACTGGACCTTCGTCTCGCCGGTTAAGGGTAAACCGGTGCGCATCAGGGCCGCAGTTTCCGAGATCGTGAAGGCCGGATATAACGCGGTGCCTATTGTCGCAGTCATCTCCCTCTTTGTGGGGATAATACTTGCGCTGCAGGCGGCCTATCAGTTGAGGAGGGTCGGGGCGCTGATATATGTGGCAAACCTGGTTGGGGTCTCGATCACAAGGGAACTCGGGCCTATACTGACCGCAATAATTGTGGCTGGCCGAAGCGGCTCGGCTTTTGCTGCAGAGATAGGTTCAATGAAATCAGCCGAAGAGGTGGATGCCCTCATAACCATGGGGATCAACCCGGTGAGGTTCCTTGTCGCGCCCAAGCTTCTGGCTCTTATGCTTATGCTTCCTGCCCTGACCGTTTTTTCTGATATGATAGGGATATTCGGCGGATTTATCCTGTCGACGACTGTCATCGGTCTCCACCCATACAATTACTTTCAGCAGTCAGTGAATGCTCTTTTGGTGAAGGACGTCATGACCGGACTCGTAAAGGCCTGGGCCTTCGGCATTGTTATCACTATAGTCGGCGCATATCAGGGCTTCAAGGTAGAGGGCGGAGCTGAAGAGGTGGGAAGGAGGACTACGGCTTCCGTTGTCGCATCGATCTTCCTTGTGATCGTCTTCGACCTGTTTTTCACAACCCTCTTTTATTATTTTACCTGATGAAAAGGTCATTTAAAGGGGGTCTGCAGTTTAGATGGGTTGTGCAGTTTGAGAATACCGAACGGATGAACCCGTCATTTTAACGAGAAATGGAAAATGCAATTGAGGTCACTGACCTTCAGACACATTACGGCGAAAGGCAGATACTAAGAAACATCAGCATTTCAATACCCCGGGGCAGGACGACTGTTATACTCGGCGGCAGCGGCTGCGGCAAGAGCACACTTCTGAAACACCTCATCGGACTTCTTAAGCCGACAAAGGGGATTATCTCGGTCAACGGCAGAGACATCACGGTCATGACGGAAAAGGAGTTGGACGAGGTCAGAAGGAAGATGGGGGTGCTTTTTCAGGGGGCTGCGCTGCTGAACTCTATGACCGTAGCGGAGAATGTGGCCCTTCCGATAAAAGAACATACCGGCTTGAATGAGTCGACTATCATGATCATGGTCAGGATGAAGCTCGATCTTGTGGGTCTGTCCGGCTTTGAAAAATTTTATCCTTCCCAACTGTCCGGAGGCATGAAGAAGAGGGCGGGGCTTGCGCGCGCTATCGCTTTAGACCCGGAACTGCTTTTTTTCGATGAGCCTTCGGCAGGACTTGATCCCGTGACTGCGGCCGGACTGGACGACCTTATACTGAAACTCAGAAATGTCTTTGGAATGACGATAGTGGTAGTAACTCATGAACTGGCAAGTATATTCACTATTGCGGATTATGTTATCATGCTCGATGCGGGTGAGGTGATTTTCTCGGGCGTGCTTGACGAACTGAGGAGATCGGAGAATGAGAGGATCCGTATGTTTCTTGAAAGAAAACCGGAGACAGAAATCTATTCGCCAGACGATTATTTCAGGTTTATTGCTGGTGACTGAAGACCGGAGATGACTGTCTGATGAAGGAAGAAATCAAGGCCGGCATAATTATAGTTTCTTCTTTTCTTGTGTTGAGCGCAATGGTCATCCTTATCGGGGGAAGCCGCTTTTTCGAAAAGGTCGACACATATTCTGTGAAGCTCATGAACGCTACAGGACTTGAGGTCGGCAGTCAGGTGAAGTTGGGAGGGGTGAGGGTCGGAAGCGTCACGGTGATCAAAGAGCCGGCCGGCCCGGGCAAGCCGGTGACAATAGAGATAGGCATAAAACATGGGACGCGTCTCTATAAAGGAACCAGGGCTAAGATAACCCAGAACGGTTTTGTGGGCGATATCTTTATGCTCCTTGCTGTTGACAGGACTACGGACGGCAGAATCATGTCCGGGGAAGAGATACCTTCTGAGGAGTCAGCCGATTTTTCACAGATCATGGCAAAGCTAGATGCCCTCTCTCAGACTGTAGAGGGTCTCGTAAAGGACGTTGACAGACTTTTCAGCCCTGAGAACGTCAGTCAGTTTCAGAGGCTGATCAGCAATGCCAATAAAGCTGTGGTAAGCGGCTCAGCAAATATTGAAAAGGTCGCCTCCGCCCTGAAGTCTGCAACCGCCAGGCTCGAAGCTGTGCTGGGTGAAGTGGATGCTATGGTAAAGACCAACAAGCCCGAGATCACTGCTCTTATAAAAAAGGCCAGGGAAGACCTCGACCGGGCCGAAGAGATGATCAGGTCTTTTGATTCTGCTGCGAAATCAGTAGATAAGACGGCAGGGTCTGTCGACAGGCTTGTCGACCGGCAGGCTGCAAACCTGGGCAACCTTGTGGACACGGTTACCAGAACGGCCGAAGAACTGCGGGAACTGCTGCAGGAAGTCAAACAGAAGCCATGGAGTGTTATGTATAAGGAAGGCAAAGGCGAGTGGGAGTGAAGTGAGAGTATACCTGTTGCTTTTAATTGCTATTATTCTGGCTTTTTTGGGGGCGGCGTGCTCTATGCCCCAGACGAAGATATACAGCCTGGCGCTGAAAGACGTTGGGAGTGTCGCGAATGTGAAGACGGATGCCTCTGTCGATATAGTCGTGCGGTCTCCCCGCTATCTTGCCCAGCCCTATATAGCTTACAGGACGTCGCCTTATCAACTTCAGATCTCAAGATATTCCAAGTGGGATTATGCACCTGCTGAGATGATGGCAGAGCTGTTTAGAAAGGCCCTATCCGAAGCGGAATTGTTCAGGCAGGTTAAGGTCTCGAACTTTGTTCCGCCGGAGTTTCATTGCCTTGAGATTGATCTCAAAAGGTTTGAAAGATCCGATGACGGCAGCAATTCGTTTGCCGAGTTGTCTTACGACATAGAACTTCGCTCCCCCGGAGGCAAGGCTGTTTTCCACGGTTCTTTCCATAGGGAGATAAGGCTTGGAGGACGTGGTTTTTCTTTTCTTGCAGAGGCTTTGAGCAATGCGCTCTCTGAGGGGATCAGCGAGGCGAAGACGGCCATCGCCGGGGCCGTTCAAGGCGGGATGTGATTCCTTGCCTCTCAGCGAGGCTGGCAGAAATACTGAAGCGAACTGAAGATGAAATAGCCGGCTATAAGCAGAAGGACTATTCCGAATCCGAGATTAATGTGCCGGACCTTGCTCTCAGAGATGAACCTTTTTGCCCAATATAGAAAGAGCGAAAGGAGGCCCAGATAAGAAGCCAGGCCAATGACGCCTGCGATGAGGAAGGTGGCTGCTACCTGTTTCGTAAAATCATGTATCAGACCTACCTCAACGAATAGCCTTGCGCCAAGAAGCCACCATAGCACCATCATAGGGTTCGTGCCGGAGAGGGAGAGGCCGCCGATAAATGCCCAGCGTTTTTTCTTCAGATGTTTTGAGTTTCTGTCGAATTCTTTCGCCCGAAGGCTGTTCTTCACGGTAAGCACACCGAGAAAAATCAGGATTGTCCCCCCACAGAGCCAGAAGACCGCCATCACCATCCTCTCCCTGAGAAAAGGTGCTATACCGAAGAAGGCGATTGCTCCATAAATTGTGTCCGACAGCATAGCTCCAAGGATGACCATGACAGCAGACTTCAGATGGCCACTGATCGACCTCTTTATTACCTCTATCTGGACAGGGCCGACCGGAACTGCAGAAGCAAAGCCCAGCATAAAAGCGGCTACTACGAAAAAGAAATATTCCATGAGCGTTTCGGAGAAGTATTATACCTAAAGCCGGGCCGAATAATCAGGCATGTCAGAGGCTTTTTCTGAAAAGGGCAAAGAATCTTTCCTTTATTTTTTCAAACAGGGGCCTTCTGACCCACGTGTCAAGTTCCACCCGCTCTGAACTCACAAGGTCTTCAAAGAAGGTCTCAGTCATCTGCTTTCCAAATTCTTCGTCAATTATTCCGACGTTGCCTTCATCATTTCTCCTTAGAGACTGGAAGTCGAGGTTTGCAGAACCTATAACGCTCCATATGCTGTCGAAAACGGCGGTCTTTGCATGCAGTATTTCGCCCTGATAATTGTATATCTCAACGCCGGCCTTTATAAGTCTTGTAAAATAAGCCCGGCCGGCATAAAGGGCCGCGGTGATGTCGGACCTGCCCGGCAGAAGCAGCTTGACGTCCACTCCTCTGTTGACCGCGTCTTCCAGTACCTGCAGCATCCTCCTGCTGGGAGTGAAATAGGCGGTTGTGAGGTAAATACTCTTCCTTGATTTGGCGATGCTGAAATAAAGAAGTTTTCTCATTCTTCTTCTACCCTTGGCGGAACTTGCGAAGATCGGCAGCACGGGAAGTTCTCCTTTGACACGACGCGTTTGCCTAATGGCCGGTATGACGCCGCCCTTCCACAGCGTCCAGCTTTTTCTGAACTCCTCGAAAAGTGTTGCTGCAATCGGGCCCTCAAGCAATATGCCTGTGTCCCTCCAGCCCTTCTTTTTTCGCGTGATTTTTTTCCTTATCAGGTGATATCCCCTGTACTCGTTGGCGATATTGAGTCCCCCGGTGAA
>JBAIXS010000089.1:0-6788 GCA_037916395.1 Candidatus Sulfobium mesophilum | reverse complement strand
CTTGTTCTCAAAAACCGGCAGAGGCCATCCCTTTTGCTTGTTTGAAACTTTCTCATAATCATAATAAGCGCCCTTTACCAGACGAACCGAAACCCGCTTCTTTCTTTTCTTTGCCCACCCGATCAGATCCAGAAGATCTTTCCTGGATTCTTTCAGGTAGGCCTGAAGAGCTATGCCTGCATAAGGGTAATCCTCGTATTCCTCGATCACATTCTTAAATATCTCCATAATCAGGTCCTTGAAATAGTACTGCTCCATGTCAATACATACGGATGCCCCTGACTGACCGGCCCTGTCGATGATCGGCCGGAGGTTCTCTTTTACGGTTGCGATCGAACCGTTCCAGTCGACGGGGTCGAGCTGACTGTAAAGGGAAGTCAATTTAAGAGAAATGTCGAATCTGGGAAGCGGACCTTTATCATCGTTCTCTAAAAGAGAATCTTTATTCCATTTCCCGGCTTCGGGCGCAAGTGTCTCCATCAACTGCATGTATCTGAGCATATACTGGCTGGCTTCTTCATCACTGAGCACTTCTTCGCCGAGTAGATCGACACTGCCGGCTAAACCTTTATCCCAGAGTTCTCTGAGTACTCTCACCGCATCCATGCGGTCCTCTCCCGCAATAAACTGCCGCGCGAGCGACCTGACGCCCGTCCTTATTAAGCCTGAGGCGACAACAGGCATCAAACCTCCCGAGATGCGCTCTATACCCTTGCGTATGATCAGCGGAGCGCCTGCCACACCGGAAAAATATTCCTGCAATAAAGTTACAGTGAGATCAGAAGTTTTCAGGGAAGGCAGTACGTCTATGTATCTGAAGAGGTTCAGCCTGAAATCATCGTCTTTCATCGCATGGTCCATCAGCCTTCCCATCCATCTTCTTTTGTTGAAGATCGAAGGGACGTCGCTTGCCATAGCATAAAGCCCGCGGCCTACCTCCCTAATTCTTCTTTCCAGACCGCTATAATTTTTCATCAATCCTGAAACGCCGCGCGTTCATTGCCCACGATAAAACTTTATCATCTCCTTTATGCCGTCCTTGAGCGAAAACTCAGGTTTCCAGTTAAGCAGGGCTTTTGCCCTTGAATTATCGAAAAAGAGGTCATTCGAAAAATAGTTCAGATATTGCACCGGATCGATTTTGATTCCAACCAGCCCCGAAAGGATGTCCAGGGGCACGGCAGGAATTTTAAGAAGCAGCGGCGGGATCGGAACTATCCTTAATTTCCTGCCGAGGAATTCGGCTATAGATGACAGGAAATCAAGCCAACTGTGACGAAATCCGTCCGTCAGGTTAAATACCTGTCCATCAGCAGAAGGACTCAGGCCCGCAAGATATATAGCCTTCGCAGCATCCTTAACATAGATTAACGGCGCCAGATTTTTCGCGTCTCCTATAAAAGGGAACCCGATCGGCCCAAAGTTGTCTATACCGGTAATCAGTCCCGACATAGACCTTGATCCCGGACCGTAGACAGGACCAGGCCTGATAATTACGGATGTGCCGGCGGAAGAACTCATTATAAGCTTCTCACTGGCCCTCTTATAGGAGGTATAATGGTCTTCCAGTATAGCCTTGGGTTCTGTCTCCTCATCGGCAGGTATAGCCGATGGGATTCCCGCGACGGTGATCGAACTTACGAATACCAGGCGTTTTATCTCTTTTTTCCGCATGCCATCTATTATGTGTTCCATAAGTTTGACGTTATTTAAAGAGGCTGTTTCGTTGATGTTTTTGATCTCTCCAATGTGGAAGAAGACGTCTATTCCGTCCATGGCACCCACCACCGAAGGGAAGTCTTTCAGGTCGCCGTGAAATATTTCTGCGTCTTTCCCTTTCACCGCCTGTGGAAGCTCGTGCCTTCTTGAAAAAAGACGCACAGAATGTCCGTCCCTTAAAAGGAGGTCCACGACGCCGCTTCCAACGAACCCCGTACCGCCTGTAACAAGTGCCTTCATCATCTCACCTTCGGTCGCAACTGAAATGGGCCAATGGCCTTTTCCTCCATCTCCGGCTTAAGACCCACTGACGCTATCACTTTGTCATCCTTTATTATGTAATGCACATCCAAAACATCTCCGTAAGAGAAGCCGGAATATATCGGCTTCAACTCATAGCCTACCACTTTCCCCTCATAGTCAAGTATCTTGCTTAATTGAGAGCGCTGGAAGGAATAATGAAATTTGACGAACCTTTCAGCCTCCTCGATGGCGGCATCGGCAGGTAGTCCCTTCCTGACGGTGTAGTCGAATTCGGCCGCGTAAAGTTCGAAGACATATCTTCCTTCCTGCGGTATGAGAAATGCGATATTTTTGAAGTCATCGGAATACCTGTGGCCGTACAGAAACAGATCATATGTTCCGGCCAGCTCTTCCGGTCCTGCGCTGACTGAAGTAAGATACCGTGGTCCGGCGCAGGAGTTCATGCAGACTATCCCCAGCAAGATGACAATTTTAATCTTTCCCCGGAACATAATCAAATTATAGGACCGTTTTTTATCAAATGCACCACCGGCGGGCAAATTTGAAAGGAAGACGGATATCAGATCCTTTGCTTCTTAAGTATAATGCGGGCGACGGCCTCCTGCGCGGAGTCGGCATCCCAAAAAGCCGGGATTTTTGCTCTGCCTGTGATCTTGTCCAGGAGATACGGACTTCCGAACGAGATGAAGAGTTCAGCCCTGTCTTTAAGCTGCGACAGCGCCTCGTAGAGCCAGCTGCCGGCGCCTCCCTTCCATCCTTTGATCTCTGAAAAAATCGCCACGATGATTGGAACGTCTTCAGGAAGGAATAGTCTTTTGTCCTTGGATTTACGACTGATAATACGGCACTGCAATCCTTTAATTCCTCTCTTCAGGCCCAGTCTAAGAGCGTTCCCTTTATCTTCGTTCTCATCGTTTAGGATAACGAGAAAAGGAGGTTTCCGAAAAATAAAGCTGCCGCTGGGAATAATCGACTTATCTGTCAGTATAGTGGCCAGCCGTTTGCTTTTTTCAAAGTCAGGGCGGGCCGAAGCTGGCGTGCTGAGAATGCCTCGCCGGAATGATTCGATCCTGGCTGGATCAAAGGCCCTCTTCCTGTCACGCATGAAGGCAACCACTCTTTCTACGTCAGTTGGATGAAGCACGAGGTCAATACCGGCATCGAGCGCCATGAAAGAAGCCATCTCCTCAGAATGCGTGCCGATGCCGCCCATATTCATAGCATCCGTTATCAGTATGCCTTCATAATTCATGGATTCTCTTAAAAACCGCACTGCTTTTTTTGAAAATGTGACGGGGATTCCTGAGTGGTCCAGAGCAGGCACTGAAAGATGGCCGAGCATTATCATCCTGACGCCTGCGTCTATCGCCGCCTTAAAAGGTTTCAGTTCGTTCTTCTTAAGGCTCGTCAATTTATGGCGTATTACGGGAAGCCTTATGTGGGAGTCAACTTCGGTGTCCCCGTGACCAGGGAAATGTTTTCCGCATGCGGCGATGCCGTTTTCTTGAAGGGTTTTGATCATCTCCGCGCCGAAAAGGGAAACTATCTTTTTTTCATCCCCAAAGGCCCTTGTCGCTATGATCGGATTTTTTGGATTAGTATTGATGTCCAGTACCGGAGCCAGTATTGTATTAATTCCGGCATAGGCGGCCTCACTGGCGATAGCGGTGAAAGTCTTTTGTAATAAAGACAGGTTGTATATGCCATTTCTCCTGTTATTTATAGCTGCTTTTGCAAGCGCCATGGCGGGCGGAAACTGTGTTCCTCCATGCACCTGCTGTCCCAGGCCGCGTTCGAGGTCAGAAGCGATTATAAGGGGAAGTTCCGATTCGTCCTGAAGCTTCTTTACATACTTCCTGATTTCTTCCAGTATGCCGCCAAAAATGATGAACCCGGCTATACCTTTTTTTACGAGAGAACGGTGGCGCGAAAAATCTTTTTTTATCGACTGACCGTTAAGGCGCGGGATAAGAAACTGGTAATAGTTCTGCATCGCTTATTATACCTAAGCAGAGTCCATAAAACAGATTCGCCGGGATTTGCAAAAGTAAAGCTGCCATTTGTGCGGAGACGGCATTCTTGCCCATTGCGAGGCCCCTGCAGGTATAAAGAAACTGCTCTGCAATGGTTGCCTTCGAGGGTTCAGCGAAATAGGTTTTGTTTTAAAGCTGTCATTCTCGCGAGCGAAGCGGGTCGGGAATCCTTCACCTCCCCCATCCCCTCCTTACTAAGGAGGGGAGAAAGGGGAGGTAGGACAAGCCGGAATGACACAATAAAAATTTAGGTTTTGAGGCGCGCTTTGGATCTTTTTCCTGTAATGTTGCTAATTATGAAGTCAAGTATTTACAATTTCAATATGATGAAATGTTTGAATGCGATTACGGCGGTGCTGGGCCTGCTGGCGCTATTTTTTTGCTCATGTTCAAAGATGCCTGTGTATCCTCAGGCGCCGTCTGATAATGCCGGCGTGAGGATAGCGTTAAAAGAACTGCAGGAAGAAAAGCCGGTTTTTTATACCTTCTATGACGGGAAAAAGAGAATAAACTACTTTGTTTTGAAATTCGACGGCTCTTACCAGTCCTATTTCGACGCCTGCGCAAAATGTTATCACAAGAAGATGGGATACATGCTAACAGGCAGCCGCGTCGTATGCAGGGCATGTGATGTGAATTATTCCTTAAATGATTTGAAAGAAGGCATCGGAAGCTGTTATCCTATCAAGCTTGAAGGCAGGGTGGACGGCGGCGTCTATGTGATAGACAGGAAGGCGATCCTGGCCGGGCTGAAATATTTTTAGCAGACCTTTATTTTTTGTTTTTCAACTCATCTTATCAGGAGCTTAATAATGGGTTTTTTTGAGAGGCTTAAAGAGGGATTAAGTAAGACCAAGAAGGGTTTTGTAGAAAAAGTAGAATCGATTTTTTCGGGAAGGCCGGTTGATGAACAGACACTTGAAGAACTGGAGGAGACCCTCATCCTTTCTGATGTCGGGGGGAACAATGCGGCTGAAATAGTGAGACATCTGAAGGAGAAGGCGGACAAGGGAGAGATGAAGGATACCGGCTCCGTAAAGGACTTTTTGAAGAAAGAGATGGTATCAATGCTCGGCAGTCCGCAGAACCTCGTCGTCTTCGGAGAAAAGCCTTTTGTGGTTCTGGCAGTAGGCGTAAATGGTGTTGGTAAGACTACGACCATCGGTAAACTCGCCAGCAGGTTTCGCGAGCAGGGATATTCAGTAGTCCTGGCAGCCGGAGATACTTTCCGGGCGGCTGCCATAGAACAACTTGAGATCTGGGCGGCAAGGAGCGGGGTGCAGCTGGTGAAGCATCAAAGCGGCTCGGATCCTTCCGCTGTAGTGTTCGACGCTATTGAGGCGGCAAAGGCCCGCAGCATAGATGTCGTGATCATAGATACGGCAGGACGACTTCACACTAAAAGCCCGCTCATGGAAGAATTGAAAAAGGTGAAGAGGGTATGCGGGAAGGCGATGGCAGGTTCGCCCCATGAGATACTACTTGTGGTCGATGCAACTAACGGACAAAACGCACTGAAGCAGGCCCAAATGTTCAACGATGCTATCGGCGTGACAGGCATAGCACTTACGAAACTGGACGGCACCGCAAAGGGCGGGATTGTGTTTGCGATCAAGAAAGAGCTTAATATTCCGGTAAAACTTATAGGCGTGGGCGAAGGGATCGAAGACCTTCAGGATTTTGTTCCTGAGGATTTTGTGCGAGCATTGTTTGAGTAACGAAAACCTAACTTACATTATTTATGAATTTCATAGAAGAAAAGACAGAATAAGGCGGGATGTGGTATTTGAGCGGTTTCTTTTGCCGATATACCGACAGTATGTTTTTCTGGGATCATGAGGCAAAAGCCCCGGAGAGAAGCGAGAATGAGCGAAAATACTGCATCTCGCCTTTATCGTTCCGCTGTTCTGTGAATAAAGCGGGCTAAAACGTATTCGGATCTTCAGGCGGAAGTGAAGCCTCGTCAAAAGGCATGACCCCGAGCTGGGTCATTACTGATTCCACGCCTTCCAATATCCATCTGTAATCGTAACCCGGCATTTCCCCGGAAGCCTGCTCTTCCACTACTTTGTTGAAAGCGGCATAATCGAACTTTCCGTCAAGAATCCCCGAACGCGTCAGTACAGCATAAAGTATTTTATCGTCGTTAAGGTCTTCTCCCTCATGGATGTCGAGTCTTTTCCTCCCGGCGGGCGACATTATGTACGACTCCATAGCAAAGAGGAGCGCGTCGTACAGCGTAACGATACCTGATGATATCTTGTCCTGACGGAGCCGTCTTCTGCCGGCGCGTATATGAAGCCTGGCGCGCAACAGCGCGCCTTCTTCAGTCTTAAAACTGTCTTCTGTATTCATGAGTCCAAAATGGGGCATATCAGGCCTGTTTTAACCCTTTTTCGTTTTCGCTCTTAAAATATCCCAGTCTCTCCATCTCCTCAAAAGCCCAGTTGTCCGCACTGAGTTCGTCGTCGACATTAGGAATACTGTAGGCGTATTCACTGAGAAAGAGAAAGGCCAGTTTCTTGTGCGGGGTATCCAGCATATCGGCCTTGCTGGAAGAAACGTTTGTGATCTGGTTGCGTATCCCCACGGCCTTTATCCGCTCCTCTATCACCTCATCGGGCACGTTTTCCCTTACAAGCATCTTACAGGCCTGGTCGTTAACCATAACCAGTTTCAGCGGCTTGTTTCTGTCTGTTTCCGGAATGCCCTGTCTTTTGCACCAGTCGGCAATATTTTCGGTGAAGATAATGTCCTCCGGGCGCAGACACC
>JBAIXS010000088.1:0-3920 GCA_037916395.1 Candidatus Sulfobium mesophilum | reverse complement strand
AATATCATCTTTTTCCTTGACTTATTACGTATCGGAAGTAGTATATATGCAGTGCTCTTGTGCTTTAATAAAGATAGATGAAAGTCCTCATCATAAGCTCCAACCGCAATCGTTTACCGGTGCCGGTCATGCCGCTTGGGGCCTGTATTGTAGCCGAAGCCGCAAACAGGGCGGGACATGATGTACACCTCCTCGACCTGATGTTCGAAAGGAATCCTTTTCACGCGGTTGAGACCGCAATCAAAAAATCGACTCCGGACGTAATAGGTCTTTCGATTAGAAACATTGATAATAATGATATGCAGAGGCCATCGTTCTTCATTGACGAGGTCGCTTCGCTGATAACAGTAATACGTGCAACGACTCATGCCCCCATAGTCCTGGGCGGCTCAGCCGTCTCTGTAATGCCTGAGGAAATCATGCGTTTCACAGGAACATCGGTCGCTGTGCTGGGGGATGGTGAAACAGTCTTTCCTGAGCTGCTGAAGTTTTTCCCTTCAGACATGAATCCCCGTGAAATACCGGGTACAGCATGGATAGCGGATAAGTCTTTTGTCAGTTATCCCTGCACCTATTCATCTATATCAGACTGCTCCCTCGCGCCTGATTTATCAAATTGGATCGCCATAAATAAATACGTGCGAAGTCTGGCCGCAGCACCGCTTCAGAGCAAGCTGGGATGCCACTTCAAATGTGTTTACTGCACATATCGCAAGATCGAGGGCAGCGACTATCGATTATTTGACAGGTCCGGAGTGGCCGAATCGGTCATGCGGCTTTCAGCATCAGGGCTGAAGCAGATAGAGTTCGTGGACAACGTCTTCAACTCGCCCTACGGTCATGCCATGTCTCTTTGCGAAGACCTTGCGCGTCTTCGGCACAAGGCATTTCTTTACAGCCTTGAATTAAACCCTTTTCATATAGACGACTCCCTCATCCGCGCAATGAATCATGCCGGCTTCAGAGGGATAGGGATAACAGCCGAAAGCGCCTCAGACAAAGTCCTTTCAGAGCTGGGTAAGGGATATGACGCCCAAAAAGTCCATCACGCCGCGCAGGTCATAAAAAGACACAACCTGCCTTGCGTCTGGATATTCATGCTCGGGGGGCCAGGCGAAACGGAAAAAACCGTTGAGGAGACCCTGTACTTCGCGGAAAAATCCATACGTCCTTCTGATACGGCTTTTTTTAATCTCGGGGTAAGAA
Organism: Candidatus Sulfobium mesophilum; assembly: GCA_037916395.1. Classification (GTDB taxonomy): domain Bacteria; phylum Nitrospirota; class Thermodesulfovibrionia; order Thermodesulfovibrionales; family UBA6898; genus Sulfobium; species Sulfobium mesophilum_A. Next base: position 2,714 of record JBAIXS010000088.1, on the reverse strand, counting down.
TATATCCTGGCACGGAACTGGAAGCGATCGCCCGCAGACAGGGGGCATTGTCCATACCCAAGGACGAAATGCTAAGACCGGTATTTTATGTTTCTCCTGAGCTCAACACCTCCTGGATGATAAAAAAGGTGCAGGATTCACTGAACAGGCACATGAATTTCATAAGTTCCGATTCCATCGGCCTCCCTTTCCTTCCGTTCATCCACAGACTCGCTCACAGAATTGGAATGAGAACCCCCCTTTGGAAATATACCCGCTTTGTCCGCCAGGGTCTAAGGGCGATAGGAGTGAGAGCATGACCGAACGTTCGCAAGCTGCGATGGCGTCAAAGTACTTGCCAGGAAGCGCATTTATCGGGCCGGTAGCAGTTGCCGTCCCTCCCTACAGCGCAAGTCAGAAAGAAGCGGATGTTTTTTTCACGCATTACTATTCAGCCGGGCTGCGCCCCAGAAGCCTTTCACTAATGCACAAGCTTTTTGCACATCCGTCTATATCCAGGAGGTCATTTGCCTTCGACGACCCCTCTTGCCTTATTAATGAAGACCCGGACAGCCGCATAGAGAGGTTCAGGCACTGGGCAATCAAACTGTCTTCTCAGGCGATTACAAGGGCAATGGGCCAGGCAGGCCTAAGCGCAAAAGACGTTTCGTCTCTTGTTGTAAATACCTGTACCGGCTATATCTGTCCAGGGATATCGACCTATCTCATCGAAGAATTGGACCTCCCCAGAAACATCAGGGCCTTCGACCTCGTCGGCAGTGGATGCGGGGGAGCAGTACCCAACCTCCAGGCGGCTGCATCCCAGTTGCGCGGGGCTGGCGCAGCGCTCAGCGTCTCCGTCGAGATATGCAGCGCCACATTTCAAATGGAAGACAATTTGGGCCTCCTCACATCCAACGCTCTTTTCGCAGACGGCGCTGCAGCAGCCGTCATTTGGGACCGTCCTGAAGGGTTCGAACTTGTCGACTCTGCAAGCCTCTATGTGCCCGAGGAGAGGGAACACATAAGGTATATTCATAAAAAAGGCAGACTTTACAACAGCCTTTCGACCGCCCTGCCCAGATTGGTCAGGAGGGCCGTATCCTCGGTCGTGCTGAGGCTTTTGAAATCATGGTCCTTAGACATCGCCGATATCAGCCACTGGGCGCTTCACACAGGCGGAGAAAAAATCATTAATGAAATCAAAGGCGAGCTGGGACTGTCTGAAGATCAGCTGTCAGCATCACGAAATGTTTTGTCAAGATATGGCAACATGTCTTCTCCAACAATATGGTTTGTAGTTCGAGAGCTCCTCGACGGGGGCGTTGAAAAAGGTGAATGGTGTATGATGGTGGCCTTCGGCGCGGGCCTTTCGGCCCACGCCTGTCTCTTAAGAAAAACCTGACCTTACGGTTTATGTCCTGCGCATAGCCTCTAATCGCGCGATCCTTTCCTCGATCGGCGGGTGTGTGCTGAAGAGCTTCACTATGCCTCCACCGCTGAAAGGGCTCACGATAAGCATGTGAGAGGTCGCGGGATTCGCCTGCATAGGGATCATCTTCGTCCCTTTTTCCAGTTTACGCAGCGCGTTTGCAAGGGCCATAGGGTTCCCATTGAGAGTCGCGCCCCCTTCATCGGCCGAAAATTCCCTTGACCGCGATATCGCCATCTGTATCATCATCGCCGCTATCGGGGCGACTATCATCATTACGAGGGATGCGACCGGGCTTCCCCCCTCATCGTCGTCATGCCTGCCGCCGCCGAATATCATGGCCCACTGCGCCATCTGCGCCAGATAGCTGATAGCACCCGCGATAGTTGCAGCGACCGTTCCGATCAGAATGTCCCTGTGAATTACATGTGCAAGTTCATGCGCCATGACGCCCGAAAGCTCTTCTTCGGTTAGGAGCTGCATTATCCCTTCCGTAGCCGCAACGGCAGCATGATTTGGGTTTCTTCCGGTTGCAAAGGCATTCGGCGACATGTCAGGGATTATATATACCTTAGGCATAGGGATACCGGCCTTCTGGCTGAGTCTCCTGACGATCCTGTAAAGGACCGGGGCCTCGGCTTCCGTCACTTCCTGAGCCCTGTACATCTTAAGGACTATCTTGTCACTGAAGAAGTACGAGATGAAGTTCATCAGGAAGGCCATCAAAAGGGCGATCGTCATTCCGCTCTTTCCCCCCAGTGCCGCGCCTCCGAATACCAGAAGGAGAGTAAGAAGCATCATCAACATCATTGTCTTCAATCCATTCATTTTCTTTCCTCCGTATGAAAAGACCCTATTATTCGCTAAATTCATGTTGAATAAGTCAGGCCCACTGGACTTTCCCCAAAAAGGATTAAATCCACCATTCCACAATTTATTTTAATAAGATAATATCTATAACGTCAACGATAGAGTTATGCGAAAATTCACCATTAAATCTGTGCGTGGATGCGTCCGAGAAGACGGCTTTCCCGTAGCAAGGGGCACTCCCAGACGAAAGGAGGGAACTATCTTTGAGCGGCTTCAATTTCTTGTTTTGCCGGCCAGGCAATACAAGAAATTGCCTCGGAGGACCGGAGTCTTCGACGGACCGAGAATGGGCAAAAAGATGGTTCACTTCGCTTTCGGCAACTAAATCCGCTCGAATGCATCCCATACAAATTGCAGTTATTCCTGCTCCTTAATCTCTATCTCCGTTACTTTGCCTTCAACGATCTCAAAGGCCTTCACCTGAGGATCGGTA
>JBAIXS010000087.1:0-2421 GCA_037916395.1 Candidatus Sulfobium mesophilum | reverse complement strand
GCCGTAATGCAGGCCCTCATTGCCAGCGGCATAAAACAGGACAAAATAGCGCTGATACATAACTGCATCTCTCTTTCAAAATTCAATCCCACTCTTATCAACCGGCAGGAGGTCAGGAAGGAACTTTCGATTGACGGAAATGAGTGTCTCATCGGCACTGTCGGAAAACTGACACCAGGGAAAGGAGTGTATGAGCTCCTCCGGGCGGCCGGAACGGTCATGAAGCGAAAAGGCTCACTCAAACTCGTCTTTGTCGGCGACGGCGCGGAGAAGGAAGGGCTAATGAAAGAAGCTGAGAGGATTGGCATACGAGACAACCTTATTTTTACCGGTGTGAGAAAGGATGTCGAGCGTATTTACGCGGCCATGGATATATTCGTCCTGGCCTCAACCTGCGAGGAGGCCTTCGGAATGGTCCTCATCGAGGCGATGGCGATGGGCAAGCCGGTCATCGGGACAACTGTGGGCGGGATACCTGACATCATAAAAGACGGCGTCAACGGCCTTCTCGTGCCGCCGGGTGACGACCGGGCTCTCGGCCGCGCCATTTTAAGATATATTAATGATCCTGAGTTCGCGGCAAGAACTGCATCTGAAGGCCGCCGGACAGTCGAACAGGAATTTTCAGAGAATGTGATGGGGAAGAGATTCGAAGGCCTCTTTCATATGTTGGGGTTGGCATGAGGCTTCCGGCCAGGATAACGTGGAAGCATGTGGGGCGTATGTATGAGACGTTGGCCCCTTATTTAAAGGCTTCCCCTGTAAAGGTGGACTCCCCCGAAAGAGGACGCGTACTGGTCCTCTCTCCCCATATCGATGATGAGGTCATAGGAGCAGGCGGAAGCCTCATTAAGCATGCCCGTTCAGGCGACAGCATAAAAGTCGTCTATTTCGCCGATTGTACCGAAGAGCGTGTAAGAGAGGCTGAAGAAGCGGCCAGAGTGATTGGTCTTAGCGACTCTGAATTCCTCGGGTATGAATCAAAGAGGCTCCTTAAGCAGGAGGACCTTCCGGACCGTCTTTCATCGATTATAAAGGATTCCCGGCCTGATATTGTCTATCTGCCCTCCCTTTTCGACCGGCACAACGACCACCTTGCAGTAAATCATCTGTTGGCTGAGGCCTATGGGAAATTCCGATTCGACTTTACTGTCTGCGCCTTTGAGGTCTGGACCGCTTTTGTGCCGAACCTGATTGTTGATATAACAGACACGATTAATAGAAAGAAAGAGGCCTTATCGCTATTCAAAAGCCAGCTTGCGTCTAACGACTGGATAGAGGCGGCAACCTCGCTCAACCGTTATAGGGGGATAACCTCCGGAGCGGGCGCTTATGCCGAGGGCTTCATGAGGTTTTCAATAAAAGAGTATTACAGTATATGGAAAAAAGTCTATGGACAGTAGGCCGCTTTCGATCATAAACCTGATCTCGGACAATGGAAGAGGAGGCTCTGACAGGCTTGCCCTTGATATCTCGAAGGGCCTGAAGCTTTTGGGCCACAGGGTCATATGGGGTTCGCCTTCCGGCTGCGATCTCACAGAAGAAGCAGTTGAGGCGGGGCTTGAGGTATACAACCCTTACCCATCCGGGGAGATCGATATGAGAGGTCTGACGGCCTTCATGAAATTCTGCAGAAACGAAAAAATAGATATCGTAAACACCCATCACTCGCACGCCAGACACATGCTCTTACTGGCCAGGCTCCGTGGGCTTGACTCAAAGGTTGTGTTTACAAGACACTGCATCCTCTCGGGCATGCCCTATATAGGAGCGTTTTATTTCAATCTCATCGATATGAATATCGCTGTGAGTAATGAAGTAAAGAAAAGCCTTCTGCGCGGGGGGATATCAGCAAACAAGGCGGCTACGGTTTACGGGGGGACAGATATCGATAAGTTCAGCCGGCCCAAGGCCGAACAAGTCGAGATGATAAGGAAGAAGTTCTCCCGCAATGGAGCCTTCAATATTGGAATTGTCGCACGGTATAACAGCGGCAAGGTCTTTAAGCCCGACGACCCTACAATGAAGGGCCATGAATTTTTATTCAAGGCGCTTTCATCACTGCCGGGAGACTTTAATGTGCTTGTCATTGGAGTCTGGGGCGATAAAGACATACAGAATCTGAAGCTGGTCGCGGAATATAACGGACTTTCCCAGGAGAAGCTCACTTTTTGCGACTTTCAGAAGGACATAGCTCCCTTTTATAAAATTATGGACGTAAACATATTGCCGTCGCAAAATGAAGGCCTCGGGCTGACCCTCATTGAGGCTATGGCCGCCGGAGTGCCCTGCATCGGTGCCGACAGCGGGGGCATACCCGAGATTATCGATAACGGCGTAAACGGTCTTTTATTCAAGCCTGGAAACAGCAGGGACCTTGCTGAAAAAATTCGTATCCTGCAAGAAGATGCTGAGACAAGG
>JBAIXS010000086.1:0-3205 GCA_037916395.1 Candidatus Sulfobium mesophilum | reverse complement strand
TACCAGGTCGCCTTTGACGATCTTATGGCGGGGTTGTTTTTATTCAACCACAATTGCGGAACGTCTCTTGCTATTTTAGCAGACGATTTTCAGGACCTGTACGACGGTCCGATCTATACCGAAAGGTTGGATGGAACTGAGAAATGCGGCGGACATTGCTTGCATAAAAGTGATTTGAGCCCGTGTCCGGCAAAATGTGAGTGTTCATATGTTCGCGAAATTGTGCAGGTGATCCTGAAATGGCCTAAACAGGAAGCATCTGTCAAACAGTGAAATCCATAGCGTCAGCGCCATGTTGCTGCCCACATTTAGCTTGATATGCTTCCATAACTTGATATACTGCAATTAAGGAGCATTCCATCAACGAGCTAATCAAAGGTAGCGACGAGAAACAGCGAACAAATTCAAAGATAAGAGACGAAGGACAAGGAGGTTGCGATGAAACTCACGCGGAGAGAGTTACTCAAGACAACCGCTGCAGTGGCTGCTGCGACCGCTGCGGGCATTGCCGTGCCGAAGGAACTGCAGGCAGCCGCAAAAAAGACGGAGGCCGGCTGGAGATGGGACAAATCCGTATGCAGGTTCTGCGGGACAGGCTGCGGTCTTATGGTCGCTACAAAGGGCGACAGGATCGTGGCGGTGAAAGGCGATCCGGCTGCCCCGGTCAATATGGGACTAAACTGCATTAAGGGATATTTCAACGCCAAGATCATATATGGAGCCGACAGGCTGACAGAGCCGCTCATGAGAGTCAACGACAAAGGCGAGTTCGATAAGAAGGGGAAGTTTAAGCCCGTCACATGGCGGAAGGCCTTCGACGAGATGGCAAAGCAGTTCAAAAAATATTATAAAGAGCTCGGACCGACCGGCGTTGCGGTCTTCGGCTCCGGACAGTATACGATAATGGAGGGATACGCGGCCGTAAAACTGATGAAAGGGGGATTCAGGTCGAACAATATTGACCCCAACGCGCGGCACTGCATGGCAAGCGCTGTTGCTGCGTTTATGCAGACCTTCGGCATAGATGAGCCCGCAGGCAACTATGACGATATGCACTATTCCGATACGATTGTGCTCTGGGGCGCAAATATGGCCGAGATGCATCCCGTCCTGTGGTCGAAAATAACGGACAGGAAGCTCTCAAATCCCCAGCGGGTCAAGATCGTAAATCTTTCGACTTTTTCCAATCGATGTTCGAACCTCGCCGACACGGAGATTATCATCAAGCCCAACACTGACCTCGCCATCCAGAATTATATCCTTCGGGAGATAATCTATAACCGGCCCGAATCCATCGACCGGGAGTTCGTGGACAAAAACTGCGTCTTCGCCACCGGGTTCGTAGATATCGGATACGGCCTGCGGCCGAAAGTCGATCACCCTAAATACAGGAAGGCTGAACTTGATACCGCAGGCAAGGAGGCCTTTAAGATAATCACAAAGGACGAGGCGGCCGCCATGTCGAGTCTGGGAATCAATGCCGGCGATAAGATGGAGATGAAACATGCAGCGACTGCTGATGCGCACTGGGCGATCAGCTTCGAGGACTTCAAAAAAGGGGTCGAGCCGTATACCCTTGATTTTGTAGCGCGCCTCGCAAAAGGAGATGCCGACGAATCTATCGAAGACTTCAAGAAAAAGCTTGTTACTCTCGCTGACCTTTACACGGATAAGGGAAGAAAGGTCGTGAGCTTTTGGACGATGGGGTTCAATCAGCATGTGAGGGGTACGTGGGTGAATGAGCAGATATACTCGATTCATCTGCTGCTTGGGAAGCAGTCTCAGCCCGGCAACGGGGCGTTCAGCCTTACCGGCCAGCCCAGCGCCTGCGGAACAGCTCGCGAGGTCGGCACTTTTTCCCACCGCCTGCCTGCCGACATGGTCGTTGCCAACCAAAAGCATAGAGAAATTACCGAAAAGATATGGAAGCTGCCTGAAGGCACGCTAAACCCTGTCGTCGGTTCGCATTACGTAAAGATCATGCGAGACCTTGAGGACGGCAAGATTAAATGGGTATGGGTGCAGGTGAACAACCCCTGGCAAAATACTGCAAACGCTAACCACTGGATCACATCGGCCCGCGATATGGACAACTTCATAGTTGTCGCGGAGGCTTACCCCGGCATATCTGCCAAAGTTGCCGACCTTATCCTTCCTGCTGCGATGATTTTCGAAAAGTGGGGGGCATACGGAAACGCCGAACGCCGAACGCAGCACTGGCGGCAGCAGGTTACTCCCCTTGGAAAGTCTATGTCAGACACCTGGCAAATGGTGGAATTCTCAAAGAGGTTCCAGTTGGGTGAGGTATGGAAAGACTGGAAGATAGATGATAAGACGACACTGCCCAACGTGCTGTCAAAAGCGAAAGAGATGGGTTACAAAGATACGGATACGCTATACGATGTGCTTTATGCGAACAAGGATGCAACGGCATATAAATGGCCGGACCCCATCGGAGCAGGTTTTATGAATTCCGAGGCCGGCGGCGACAAGAGGAATGTGGAAGGGTTCAAGGGATACGGCTTTTTCCTTCAGAAATATCTCTGGGAGGAATACAGAAAGTTCGGCCTCGGCCATGGCCATGACCTGGCAGACTTCGATGCCTACCATAAGGTAAGAGGTCTCAGATGGCCGGTAGTCGACGGAAAGGAGACCCTCTGGCGCTTCAACTCCGAATACGACCCGTATGCAAGGAAGGCTGATTACGGGAAGTTTGCCTTCTACGGCGTGGCGTTTAAGGAAATACCCAAGGGTGATCTTCTGGGCCCAAAAGGGGATGAGAAGGTAAAGCTTCCGAACAAGGCGAAGATATTTCTTAGGCACTACATCGACCCTGCCGAGGTGCCGAATGACGAATATCCTTTCTGGCTTTGCACGGGAAGGGTGCTCGAGCACTGGCACAGCGGAACAATGACTATGAGGGTTCCCGAGCTTTACCGCGCGGTGCCTGAAGCCCTCTGTTTCATGAACGCAAAGGATGCAAAACGGTCAGGGTTCAGGGACGGCGAGCTTGTATGGGTCGAATCCCGGAGGGGTAAGGTCAAGGCGAGGGTAGAGACAAGGGGCAGAAACTTAACTCCGCAGGGGCTTATCTTTGTGCCTTGGTTCGATGAAAACGTTTTTATCAACAAGGTTACGCTTGATGCGACCTGTCCCATATCAAAAGAAACAGACTACAAGAAATGCGCGGTGAAGGTTTACAAGG
>JBAIXS010000085.1:0-7015 GCA_037916395.1 Candidatus Sulfobium mesophilum | reverse complement strand
GAAAGAAGATATATGTCGAACCCTCGAGATCCGATCATCTCAATAATCTCAAATATGTCAGTCCTCAGAATCGGCTCCCCGCCTGTGATATTAAAACTGGGCGAAAAAGTGATATCGAAGGCTTCCGACCATGCCTTAAGTGTCTCCCCTACCTCTGTGACAACACCCTTTATCTCATCAGCGGTGAGTTCTTCATTTCTCCCGCCTGACTGATAACAATGAGTGCACTTCAAATTACACCTTTCTGTAAGGTGCCACTGGATAAAAAATTCGTGCGCGTTTGTTACGGACATAAGGAAAAAATTCCTCCGATCTATTACCTATTATACTAACGGGTTCAAAGAAATTCCTGAGCTGCGTCCGGGAAGTCGAACCATGGTTCTCCAAAAAAAACGGATATGGTCTAATCACCATATCCGTTTTATGACATTTCGTTGCCGACCGGCAACTTCAGCTCTTTCAGCCCTTTCACTTGTGGCATATCTTGCCAGGATTTTCCAGGGTAGCCTTCTTCAGTGCCGTCCAAAAAGCAGCCTCCTTGACAAGCGCCTCCTTGCTCACTGTCTTTTTCACCTGTATCACCTCCTCCTCCGTACAAGCAGACATGCTAAGGCGCCAAGAGCGCACATCCTTAATATATAGAAGATCTCACCTGTCAGGAAAAGCAAGCGAGAAGATTCTTTCTAGGTCCGCTCAAGAAATCTCCTCAGGTCATCCATATCGCATATCGGTTCAAGACATACTCCCGAGGCAAGGCATGGGACCACACATCCCTCCTCGCCAAAATAGAGGACTGTCTTATAGGGCCGGAACATATTTACTGCCGTCCTGGCAATAACGCTGCCTGCGGGTGCGCCTACCGTCAGTTTTACCATATTATAATAGGCGTCCATCGCGCAAAAATAATACCCTCCATGGATACTCAAGCCGGCTGCGTCGCCTGAAAAGATCTTCAGCCCTTCTTCTGCCAGCCGGTAATATTCCCCTTTTCCTGAAATGAAGTGAAGTCTCAGAAGCTGCATTATCGCAAGGGAATTAGCTGAAGGATGAGGTATATCCTCCACGGCCTTCAGCCGTATTCCAAGCACTTCTTCATCGGTGTCAAAGAACCCGGCGGACCCTTCATCCCAAAATTTTTTTATGCAGAGCTCCGCAAGAGTTTCAGCGCGATTCAGATACAACGGCTGCGCCTCCACCTCATAGGCATCAATCATTGCCTCAATTATATGCACGTAGTCGTCAAGAAAGCCTTTGACCCCCTCTGAATGAAGAAGTTCGTCGTCCTTGAAAAAGCGCCGCCAGATTCTCTCAAGACTCTTAAGCGCGAAATCCTTCACCTCAGGGTCGCCTAATACTTTGTATGCCGTCAGATAGGCAGAGATGAACAGGCCGTTAAGTCCCGAATAGAGTGTTTTATCAGTGAAAGGCGCAATTCTTTGTTCTCTTGCACTCAGCAATTTATCCTTGGCTGAACCTATGATTTTCAGCACTTTTTCGGCTTCATAACCTAATGAAGCCGCGATGTCTTGAGGTTCCATCGCCACGAACAGCACTTTCTTTGCTTTATCGTGATGCATCGTCCCTCTTTCATGAAGGAGATGCATCTTCATCACCCTGAATTCTTCCTCGCTGAGAAGAGCCCTAAAATCTTCCTCTGTCCACGTAAAATATCCCCCCTCGTCGTCGGCTGTTACATCGGCATCCTGGCTTGCATAAAAGCCGCCTTCGGGATCGGACAGCACTTGCCGCGAAAAACTTATGATGCCCTGAACTACAGATTTGAAGTATTCATCCCCGAATACGGCATATCCATCCGAATAACTTTTAAGAAGACAGGCGTTATCGTCAGCCATTTTTTCAAAGTGGGGGACTATCCATTCCTGATCAGTCGAATACCTGTGAAATCCGCCGCCGAGCTGATCATGGAAGCCGCCCTTTGCCATGGACTCAAGGGTTTTCCTGACTACATATCCGACCTTTTCATCCCGCGTAAAAAAAAACCTGTTAATCAGAAACTCAATAGCCCCGGGGGATGGAAATTTAGGGGCTGCGCCAAAGCCACCATTTTGCGGGTCAAAAACCGCCAGTACAGACGCCTGGGCATTTTCGAGAAATGACTTCTCTATAGCCCCTGAAGAAGGGCCCTCCCCTTTAAGGGCATCCAGCAGCCTGTCAGAATATTCATCGATCTCTTCACGTCTTGTCTTATAAAAATCAAGTACAGCGTTAAGCACTTTTCTGAAACCGGGCCTTCCCTGTATGTCTTCGGGCGGGAAATAAGTACCGCCGAAAAAGGGTCTTTTTTGAGGAGTAAGAAACACGGAAAGAGGCCATCCGCCGCCGCTTCCCATAGCCGCCACCGCCATCTGATAGCGCCTGTCGATGTCAGGCCGTTCGTCCCTGTCAAGCTTTATACTCACAAAACCTTCGTTGAGGATTCCAGCGACACTCTCGTCCGCGAAGGACTCCGCCGCCATGACATGGCACCAGTGGCACCATACTGCGCCTGTACTCAAAAAAACCGGTTTATCTTCTTTTGCAGCTTTTTCGAATGCCTCTTCGCTCCATGGATACCAGTCTATCAGCTGGTCTGCCGCATGCCGCAGATAAGGCGATTTCTCCCTGGAAAGTCTGTTCATTGAATAACGGGGCGGCGCATATGCCTGAAGGTCATCGTTTCCTGATCATCTTTATCGTCTCACGCATAAAAGCCGGCAGATCAGACGGCTGGCGGGAAGTAATGAGGTTTCCGTCGACTACTACCTCCTTGTCCTCATAAAGAGCCCCGGCTGCTTTCATCTCGGGAGCGACCGATTTGTAACAGGTTGCATGTCTGCCCTTAAGAAAACCGCCTGTTATTAATATTTGTGGTCCGTGGCATATAGCAGAGACAGGCCTGTTCTGCCCGAAAAAAAATCCTGCTATCCTGACAGCCGTTGGGTACTTTCTCACCTCCTCTGGCGCCTTCCCGCCGGGGATGACTAGAAGATCGTATTCCTTCGGATCAACCTCCTCTAAGGTTTTATTTGCCTCAATCTCGTAGCCATGCTTCCCCTTTATCCCGACTCTTTTGATTGAAGCAACATCGACCTCAATCCCCTCTTCCCTGAGCCGGTAATAAGGGAAAAAAAGTTCCATGTCCTCAAAATTATCTGCACTGATTATCAATGCCTTCATAAACCCCTCTTTACAGACATTTAATGTTGCTTAAAGCGTACCAAAGCGGGGAGTATTGTCAAGCGCTGAGACATCTTAAATCCACAATAAAATCTGTGGGGAGATGCATTCGAGCGGTTTCAGCGGCGCGTCTCGCCCGCCACAGGCTGGCGCGCCGGCGCCTCGGAGCGAAGCGAGAGTGAGAGATAATGCCGTCTCGGCACAAATGGCAGTCATCTTAATGGTGGAATGGGCATTACAGTGAGTTAATTGAGGTGCTATAATTTTCTAGCGACATCTGCGTTTTGTGACGAGAATGAAAGAAGATAAAATATATGACTGTATTGTTATAGGGGCAGGCCCCGGCGGCCTGCAGGCATCAATTTATCTCGGACGGTTCAACCGCGAAGTACTTCTCATAGACAGAGGGGGCGGCAGGACGTGGCATGCAAGACATATTGAAAATTTTCTCACTCAGAAGGTCATTTCCGGCCCCGAGATCATACATACCGGCATTGAGCAGGCTGTTAATTTCAACGTGAAAATTGAAAAAGGGCAGGTTGTCGATATCCAAAAAAAGGAATATTTCACAGTACTCACAAAAGACAGGCAGTATGTCGGAATATTCGTGATAGTGGCCACCGGGGCTTATGACAACCTGCCCCCTGTCGCGAATATAGACAAGTTTTTGGGAACGTATTTTTTCACATGCGTCGATTGCGACGGTTACAGAACTACCGGCAGGAAGCTTGTAATCCTCGGCAACTCGCTTAAGACGGTCCACCTCGCAATCGCCATGAAAGAGATGTTCACAAAAGACATTACTCTTGTTCTATTTTTTCTGACGCCTCCGGATGGATACAGAGATGTGCTGAGAGAAGAAGACATTCGCCTTATAACGGGACGTCCGATAAGGATAGTAGGAGATGAGAAGATCGAGGCAGTCGAAATGAATGACGGCAGCCTGATAGAATGTGAAGTAGTAATGTCCAACTTCGGCTACAAGTTAAACGATTCCTTCCTGAGCAGGCTGGGGCTTAAAAAAGACGGCGATGATTTCAAGTATATGACCAACCGCGATTACGAGTCATCAATCAGCGGACTTTACATCCTCGGCCCCCTAACCGGCAACGACCAGGCTATCATTGCCGCAGGCGAGGGAGCCTCGGCAGCAATAGCCATCAACAAGAGGCTGCTGGAGCGTTAGACACAGGGCCCTTCAGTGAAAAAAGGGTATCCTGAAGATAAGCATGTAGCCGTTAAGAGAAAGGACGCTGCCTATTGCGGCAAAGATTATGGACATGCCGAAAACGCCGCGTGAGGAAGACAGGATAGCGATAGATGAAAGGACAATTGAAATCTGCAGGAGCACCTCAGCATAATCGAAATAGGGATCTTTGCTCCTGTTGATATCACGCTCAGTCTCCAGCTTTTTTGCTTCATGTTCTATCGGCAGTTTCTCCCTGTTGTAGCGCTCCTCTTCTTCCCCGATCTTTCTTATCTTTTCTTCGTAATGCGTGCGCGCCTCCGGTGTCATTGCCTTCCCGCGCTCGATGAGACCTGCCTCCATCTGCAGCTTTTGCGTCCTGTAAAGATGCTCCCTCATAACCTTTGACTGATAAAACGCCCATTGGTCGGATGACTGCTGCTGGGCAAGAAGCATCTCCTTCATAGCGTTGTTGCCTCCCAAAGACGTGATCGCAAGCAAAACTGCATATACAGCGGTAATCAGCGCCACCCGCCTTGTAAATTTCTTTTCCTTAAGCTCCTCAAGCTCGTCCGTATTCGGAAGTTCCACTTCAGCCATCTATTTTTTCCCCCACTTTCTCAGTAAATACCCAAATATCAGAAATGCCGTATTTTATCACATCAAACCGCAATTTCTCAGATCTGCGGGCCTTGCGTTTTTAATATTCCGGCATGGCATTTTTATGTATCCATCGACACTCGGTTGACAGAAGCCGGAACATGAAGGAAAATGAAATAAATTGAACTACGCGTTGCGGTTTTGCTTAATTTCCGCCGGGGTCAGATTTCGTGAGATCTACCGGATGTCCGTCTCTTTCTACTATGAATAAGACCAAAATATTTTTTTGGCACTCTCTAAAGGAAAGGGGGTATTGAGACAAGATTTTTCATCGGATGCTTCTCAATTTATTATTGTCAGCATTAAACAACATTCAATCATCAAAGGAGGAAGTCATGAAAAAAGGATTATTATTTTTGCTATCGTTAGTGCTTATATGGACATTTGCCGGAACGTCATCAGTCGCAACTGCAGCTGTGCTGGACCCATGTGCCACGGCTACAGTCATCGTTGATGTTGTCAATATTACTGAAAATAATCCACTGTCTTCTGCCGACAATCTTACTGAAATAGCAAGCTATGATCTCGAAAGCGGCGGCTCCACCGTCGGTCATGGCATCTCAAAATACACAAGCCAGTCGTTCGGAACACTCACTTATGTAGCATCGGAGGAAACAGTTATACTGGAGGCCTTATCTTTAACAGTATTCGGTCAATCCTCAAATATTGTAGACGGAATTGCCGGAGCCACGGGGGTTATCACGGGTGCCGTACAATTTGACGGACTAAAAAGAAACGACATTACAGGGACGTACATGTTTTCCGACTTTACCGGCACATTGCAAATTTGCGTTTTTTTCGCGCCTTAACAATAATCCTTGAGCTGTAAATGGCGAGGCCTGCTTGACGGATCCGGGCCTCGCCCCTTTTCCGCCACTGGCATACCTCGTTCGCTGTGCTTATACCTTGCAGATGACCTGATTAGTGTTATACTTTGACCACGGGAGGCATTATGCCTGCAAAAGACAAAGAGAAGCTTCTAGAGATAATAAAAAGACTAAAGAAAGAATATCCGAAACCGGCCACTGCCCTTAGCTTCAGGTCACCGTTTGAACTTCTTGTGGCAACCATACTTTCGGCGCAGACAACCGACGTACATGTAAATAAGGTTACGGAATCCCTGTTCCGGAAATATAAAACAATCAAAGATTACGCCGACGTACCGCTTGGGACTCTTCAGAAGGACCTGAGTTCCATAAATTTTTACAACAACAAGGCAAAGAACATCCAGGCTTCGGCAAGGATGATTATCGATAAGTTCAATTCAACCGTGCCTAAGACCATGGAGGAACTCACGACTCTGCCCGGCGTAGCGCGGAAGACCGCCAACATCCTCCTTTCAAATGCGTACGGCATAAACGAAGGCATAGCAGTGGACACCCATGTTAAAAGACTTGCCGGACGCCTGGGCCTGACCAAATATGAAGACCCCGTTAAGATAGAAAAAGACCTGATGGCGATAACCCCGAAAGAGGATTGGAGTAACTTATCCCACCTTCTTATCTTTCACGGCAGAAATATATGCCAGGCGAAGAAACCGAAACACAAGGAGTGCGTCCTTTATTCTCTCTGTCCTTCGAAGAACATTTAGGAGACAGCGCGCGTTTTTTTTATCGCAGGCCCTTTGCCGCTATGTCGTTTGACCTTCGGCATGGAAACTTCCCGCCTGGCTCTGTCACTGCCTGCTTCTGATCGCACTCTCTCATAAAATGGACCGGAGCAGCTGCCGCCCGGCAGTCCTTGACAACACCGGACAAAATGGTAGTCTTTAATCATATACGTCTCAGCAGACGTAAAAAAAGAGGAGGCGCTAAAGATGAACACAAAGGAATACTATGAGCTTTTCAGATATCTGATGGAGCAGAGGTGTCTGCGCCCGGAGGACATTATCTTCACCGAAAATATTGCCGACTGGTGCAAAAGACAGGGCATTCCGGAAACAGACAGAAACAAGCCGCTGAAACTGGTTATGGTTAACGACCAGGCCTGTAA
>JBAIXS010000084.1:0-3150 GCA_037916395.1 Candidatus Sulfobium mesophilum | reverse complement strand
CTCTCCGACGAGGCGGAGCGGCAGGTAATAGACGCGATGAGGGCCTGGTTTATGAAGGACAAGGTGGGGATTGAATTTGATGCCAGGGTAGTCGGTGTCACTCCCTTTGGAATGAAGGTCAGACTGAAGGAATTTTATGTAGAGGGTTTTATGCATCTGTCCTATATGACGGACGATTATTATCAGTTTAATGAAAATAATATGAGCCTCTTTGGCAGGAACAAAAAAAGGTCTTTCAGGATAGGTCAGGAATTGAGGGTCCGGGTGGACAGGATAGATATTGAGGAAAGGGAAATTGTCTTCGGGCTTGTATAAACGGACGGCCTGTTTTCTTGACAAACGATTCTACCGCTGATAGATTAATGAATGCTTTTTCCAGTTTGCCTGTCTTTTCGTATTCCTGCACTGAAGAGGTAATGTAATGAACCTTCATTTTACACGTCATAACGGCCCTGTTGATGAACTTATTGACAGGCTCATGGCGATGGTAGGAAACATCCATCACCCTGAGATAGTCCGGGAGATGATTATTGCCGCCCTGAAGGCGGGGCTTGAGGACGAGGAGAAGGCCGACCTGAAGCTCATGAATACAACCTTAAAGGAGATGAGATTTACCGCCAAGATTTTTGGTCCTTACAGCAGTCTGAAGAAAGTAACGGTCTTCGGTTCGGCAAGAACAGGCAGCGATGAACCTGTATATGCTATGGCTCAGGAGCTCGGCAGGGAACTGGCGGCCGCCGGATATATGGTCATAACCGGAGCAGGTCCCGGCATAATGCAGGCTGTCAACGAAGGGGCCGGTCCTGCGAAATCCTTCGGAGTCAATATACGGCTTCCGTTTGAGCAGAGACCGAACCCTGTACTTGAGGGCAATCCGCGTCTTATAACATACAAGTATTTTTTTAACAGGAAGGTGGCCTTTCTAAAGGAGGCCCATGCGATAGCGCTTTTTCCAGGAGGGTTCGGAACACTTGATGAGGCGATGGAAACACTCACGCTTGTGCAGACAGGAAAACGCGATCCCCTGCCTTTGGTCCTTGTTGATGAGCCCGGAGGGGAATACTGGGCAAAATGGCTCAGGTTTTTTGAAGATGAACTTCTTGCACAAGGTTATATAATGGAGTCTGACTTCAATTTTCTTGAGAGGGTCGATTCGGTTGATGCGGCGATCGAAAGGATCAACCACTTTTACCGGCGTTATCACAGTCTCAGGCATGTAGATAAACTGGTAGTGCTGAGACTGACTTCGGAAATAAGCAATGAGGCGGTCAGGGAACTTAACAGCCTTTTTGCGGATATGCTGGTCCCGGGCGGCAGAATTTTTCTCTCCGGTCCCTTGCCGGAAGAGGCTGACGAGCCTGAAATAGCCCATCTGCCGCGTCTTATCCTGGACTTTAACAGCAGGGATTTCGGCAGACTGAGAAGTCTGATAGACATGGTCAACGACTACTGAGTCATTGACGTATCAATTCATCCTTCGGCCTATTGCCTTTTCTTTCACCGGCAGGCGGTCTTATCGGAAGGCGCAATGTCAGCTGCTGCAAACGCAAACGTGTCCCTGTCCCATCTGTGATGAGTCTGCCAGTCCGTCCCTTTTTCTTTGTGATCTGACCTGTAATGCGCCCCGACGCTCCCCTCCCTTGCAAGAGCGGCCTCCACTATCAGGCCAGAGATCGTTATCATGTTTTTCAGTTCGAGCTCCGCTCTGGTAAGAAAATTACCTTCGGTTATCTTCTTCCAGGTATAGAGTCTCTTTTTTGCCTCGGTAAGAGATACGGCGCAGCGAATGATCCCCGCTTTTTCCCACATGAGTTTCCTCAGTGCCGTCCTTATAGATTCGGTTTCATCTACTGCATCGGGTGTAAGGCGGTAGTCCGCTATTCCATCAGGGATTACAGAAGACCTGAGCGCTGCCGCCCCTGCCCTTGCCCCAAAAACCAATCCCTCAAGAAGACTGTTTGAGGCCAGTCTGTTTGCGCCGTGTACGCCCGTGCAGGCAACTTCACCGGCAGCATAAAGCCCTCTGATGTTCGTCTCGCCGTCAAGGTTCGTCTTCACTCCGCCCATGAAGTAATGGGCCGCGGGAGAAACCGGGATGAGGTCCTCTGTTATATCAATCCCGTAAAGCAGGCATGTGGCATGAATCCTCGGGAACCTCTTCTTTACGAATTCCTTCCCCATCTGCCTTACGTCAAGATAGACATGATTGCTGTCCGTCTTTACCATTTCCGAAATAATCGCCCTCGAAACAACATCTCTGGGTGCAAGCTCGGCCATGGGGGTATAATCCTCCATGAATCTCCGCTTGCGCGCATTCAGAAGCACTGCGCCTTCACCTCTCATAGACTCGCTTAGAAGAAAATGAGGCGCCGAAGGCAGATATAGGCTTGTCGGATGAAACTGGACAAATTCCATGTCCTCAAGTTCCGCGCCGGCCCTGAATGCTATGGCCATGCCGTCTCCGGTAGCCACCGGAGGATTTGTAGTCCGCAGGTAAATCTGTCCCGCGCCTCCTGTTGCCAAAACGGTTGCCCTGGCGAAAAGAGCCCTGACTTCACCCTCCTGAAGGACATAAGCGCCGCGGCATACGCCATCACTAACTATAAGGTCCGTGGTTAAGGCGAACGGATACTTCCGCACCGAAGGCATCGAACGCACTTTGGTAAGGAGGACCCGTTCGAGTTCCTTTCCGGTAGAGTCGCCATGGGAATGCAGGATTCTTCTTCTGGAGTGCGCGGCTTCGAGGGTGAGCGAGAGTTTCAGCCCTTCGCGGTCGAATTCTGCACCCCATGATATGAGTTCCAATATTCTTTGGGGGCCCTCTTCTACAAGCGTCTTTACAGCCTCCTGCCTGCATAAGCCGTCTCCCGCCTTCAGTGTGTCTGCGAAATGTATGCCGACTTCGTCTTCATCGCTCATGACAGCTGCAATGCCGCCCTGGGCATATTCGGTGCTGCTCTCCGAAGGTTTATCCTTTGTTACGACGAGGACGCTTCCGTGTGGAGCCAATTCTATCGCCGCCCTGAGACCGGCGACGCCGCTGCCTATAATGAGAAAGTCGACTGTTTCTGTCCGCATACAGCAAGGATAAAGGATATGACGGATGAAATCAAGTCTAGGAAAGAAATAGATGGTGTAGGGCCGATAACA
>JBAIXS010000083.1:0-10092 GCA_037916395.1 Candidatus Sulfobium mesophilum | reverse complement strand
TTGGCGAAAACAGCCCCGGCTGTTATTCTGCCAAGGGAATCCGCTGCGGGCACCGATTCGCCGCCGAGAGGTCCTACCCCCTCCGAGGCTATTTTGTCAGCCCACAGCTTCAGGGCCTCGGCCAACGGTGTGTTTTCGAGATATATACCTTTCCTCATTCATTTCCTTTGCTTAAATGAAAAAACTGTTTTTATTATCGATGATTATCGCCTTTAAATCAACGAACCCGACAAGAAATCAGCTAAAATCAATTCAATATCTTCTGAATCTAATTCGCGTTAAAGTGAGAATAGGGAGACACGCTCAAAAAAAATTCATAATGTCGCAATTTGGTCGTTTAGATGTTAGATCCTCTTTTTTTGAACAATATTGCTGATTGGGTAATAAATGACTTCCTAGATTCAATCTTGAAGTGCAACACATGAAGAAGCGACTTCAATAGGTGTTTTATAGCCCAGACATTTTCTGGGCCGATTATTAATCAAAGATTCGATAAGTGCAATTTGCTCCGCTGGAATTTTACTGAAGTCAGTTCCCTTTGGTAAATACCATCGAACCAGCCCATTAACGTTTTCGTTTGTCCCTCGTTCCCAGGATGCGTAGGGATGAGCAAAGAAGCATTTAACTTTTATGGACCCGGTAATCTTTTCGTGCCCAGCATTCTCCGATCCATTATCAAGAGTCAGCGTGAGTCTGGCATGCTGAGGAAAGCTTCCAAGTCTGCTGACAATAGCCCGACTTACATCATCAGCTGCTCGTTTTTTTAATTTTGTCAGCAGGAGCAGCCGACTCTTTCTCTCAACAAGACAGCTGAGAGAACCAGTGCTTTTCTTCGAGACGATTGTATCACCTTCCCAGTGTCCAAATTGAAGCCGTGTTTCTACGTCAGCAGGTCGTTGCTCTATCGATATACGGTTGATGATCTTGGGTTTCCGGCATCTTCTCCCCATTCTTTTCTTCCACCTTCTGGGGTGCTTACACCGTAGATGTACGGTAAACTCTTTGCATCTTTCCCGGCCGAAACTATAGATATACTGGTAAATCGCTTCATGGCTAATTGACAGGCCTGGACAGTCCATACCTATTCGGCCGGATATTTGCTCGGGTGACCATCCTTGTTTCAGTTTCGAGCGCACATATAAGACTGTCTCTTCGTTTTTTAAGCGTAGCCGCTTGTGGGCTCGCCAGCTTTTCCTTTCCGCCTTGATGTGAACCCACGGCATCTTATAATGATTATGTTTCGGAGAAGAATTACGCTTGATCTCACGAGAAATTGTCGATTTGTCACGGCCAAGCACCCGAGCTATTTCACTCAGACTTTTTTCATCCTTCAACATAATGCCAATTGCCACTCTCTCATCCCTGTTTAAATGCGAATATCTTTTTCCCATAGACACTTAGGATAGCAACTCCCCTTCTGCTCTCCAAAGTGTTGCACTTCGTTGTTGAATTCAGGATCCTAAATTTTCGAAGGGTAAAAAAAAGCACACCTGGGGAGGAGTGTTTACCCGCCGTTCTTGGCCCGTAGGTCCCCTCTTGGGAGGGATGACCAAGCAGCCCGAGGCACACTGACTCGTGCTCGGGAGAAGCCGCCCGCACAGAAGGCCCTTTGGGCCTCTGATCAGCTCAGTCGTTCTGTGAATAAAAAGATAATTTCTGCTGAATTTCAGGGCCAAACGGTATAATAGAGGCAAAGGAGGCTGCATGAGACAAAAGCTAACGGCAATAATAGAAAAGGAAAATGACGGATATGTCTCTCTTTGTCCTGAACTCGATATAGCAAGCCAGGGCGACACTATCGAGCAGGCTCGTGATAATCTGAAAGCAGCCTTGGAATTATTCTTTAAAACCGCATCGCCGGAGGAAATAAAACAGAGACAGTCAGGAATCTCCCGATCAGAATTTGAATCGTAATATCATACGCAGACAGAGGTGAAGGCATGAAGACAAAATTAAAGATGATTTATTGGAAGAGTGAAAAATTCTGGATTGGGAAATTGCTAGACCATCCCGAAATAATGACTCAAGGCGAAACATTAGAAGAACTTGAAGAAAATATGAAAGATGCCTACATGCTGATGACCATGGATGATGTTCCGACTAAGCATAAGATTAAGGAACTCATTCTCTCAGTTTGAAGCGGAAAATCTTAATCAAGAAACTCACCTCTGCTGGCTGTGTTCTATTGAGGCATGGTCAACGGCACGACCTCTACCTCAATCCTAAAACGGGCAAGAAGCAGCCAATACCACGTCATAATGAAATCGACGAAAACCTTTCACGACATATAATCAGAGAATTGACCGAATAATCTGCTCCAAGGCGACGTATAATAAACCAGTTTTGATTTTCATTATCGTGTGATTGCCCGCGCCTGTGCTGACAGACCAGAAGAGCCTCGCGCAAAACCAGGGGGTTAAGACCTGCCGTCTTCTAATCCACTTCTATATGACTATTGCAGATACTATGTTCCCTTTTGAAGTCTGTCGAACTCCTTTTTGAAGTGGGCCAGCGTGATGTCGTCATAGATACAAAATTCGATCACATCCAAAGTTACATCGGTATGTTTTTTCAGAAATAGGGCCGATTCGCCCACAAGAATGCGAGCGCATCTGTCCTTTGGAAATCCGAATATGCCTGAACTGATAGCGGGAAGGGAGATGCTCTTTAAGCTCCTCTCATTTGCCAGCGCGAGGGTGCTCTGGACTGCGCTTCTAAGTTTGCCGTCCTCGTCTCCCTCGCCCATCCTGGGGCCGACAGCGTGGATGACGAATTTTGAGGGCAGTCTGCCAGCGCCTGTTAAAACTGCTGTTCCCACCGGAGTAAATCCGATCATGTCGCTCTCCTCCTGAATAATGTTGCCGCCCTTTTTCACGATCGCGCCTGCAACTCCGCCGCCATGCTGCAGATGGGAATTGGCAGCGTTTACGATGGCGTCAACGTCTCTTTCAGTTATGTCTCCCTGCACGAGACGAAGGGTTTTGTCTCCTATTTTGTATTCCTGTATAACCTTCATTTCTTCCCTCCTTATCCGTACCCACTGCTGCCTGACCATCTATTTATATATGCTACAATAATATAAAGATATCGTGAAGTTGTGAAATATTTTTTGGAGGAAACGGAATAGCAGCACTTTACGGAAAACTGACTGGCCTCAAAGGAAGTCAGATATATGCCCTTGAGAGGATCTACCGCAGGCGTCTTCATAACGAGCTGGTAAGCGCTGAACTCGGCAAATATCTGGCTCAGATATCTTTTGAAATAAGCCGGCAGGTGGGCATTATTGTAACCCGAAAGGGAATAGTGACCCATGTCATTATAGGTGATGCAAAAAGTATTTTTATTCCTCCTCTGACGGAATATCCTCTAGGCAGGAAAGCCCTAAGGGGGCTCAGGTTTATCCATACTCATCTCAACAACGAGCCCCTTAACCAGGATGATATTACCGACCTTTCCCTTCTAAGATTCGATATTATAGCCGCAATAGGAGTGAAAGACGGTATGCCTGCCGATATGCACGTTGCTCATCTAATGCCTCAGGGAGCGGCAACCCCTGTGGAGATTTTGCCGGCTGTCGATTTCTTTCAGCATGCAATCGATTTCAGGCCCTTTGTAACTGCCCTTGAGGAGGAACTTGAACGGGCGCGCGGGTTCGAGGTTTCTGAGGATGATTCCGCCGGAGGGCGACGAAGAAGCCGGGAGAGGGCCATCCTCGTCAGTGTTTCCCTTAAACCGAAATACGAGCAGGAAGATTCCGTTGCTGAGCTGAGAGAACTTGCGGAATCGAGTGACGTGGTTGTACTGGCTTCGGCCGTGCAGAGGCCCAAAGAAATCAATCCAAAATTTCTTATGGGCGAGGGCAAGATCAGGGAACTCGTTATCACGGCGATGAACCGAGGCGCTACGCTGCTTATCTTCGACCAGGACCTCACGCCTTCCCAGATAAAGTCGATCAACGAGCTGACAGAGCTTAAGGTAATAGACCGCTCCCAGCTGATACTCGACATATTCGCGCGACGTGCGCATAGCAGGGACGGAAAGGTGCAGGTGGAGCTCGCTCAGCTCAAGTACCGCCTCCCCAGACTTACGGGCAAAGGAACAGCTATGTCCCGTCTTATGGGAGGGATCGGCGGCAGAGGGCCGGGCGAAATGAAACTTGAAATCGACAGACGCCGGGTCAGAGACAGGATAGGGCTTCTTGAAAAAGAGCTGAAGATTCTTAGCAGGGCGCGCAGTCAGAGAAAATCGCGTCGCGTCGAGAGGAAAATTCCTATTGTGTCAATCATCGGATATACGAACGCAGGGAAATCGACGCTCCTTAACGCTCTGACAAAAAGCCAAACCTTTGTCGAAGACAAGTTGTTTGCCACGCTCGACACCGCAAGCAGGAGGCTGAGGTTTCCGCGGGAACGGGAAGTCGTGATTACAGATACCGTGGGCTTTATCAGAGACCTCCCCAAGGACCTGATGGCGGCCTTCAGATCGACGCTTGAAGAGCTGGAGGATGCGGACCTCCTGCTTCATGTTGTTGACGCATCGAATCCCAGGTTCGAACAACATATCTCTTCAGTGGGGCGCATCCTGTCTGAACTCAATCTGGCTGATAAAAAACGACTCCTGGTATTTAATAAAACAGACAAGCTGACGTGCGAGGAAGCCGATAATCTCTGTATTAGGTTTGGCGCCATATGTGTCTCTGCCCTGGACACAAGGACGTTCGGTCCACTGCTTGATTCCGTCGAGGATAGCATCTTTGGTGAAAAATTGATTGAGGCAAAGGTATAATAACGGATTACGGAGCCGTTTTATATCTTTTACAATAAAGCTAGGAGATAATGATGGAATTTTCACCAAAGTGGATAGCATGGGAGATAACGAGGAGATGTAACCTCCGTTGCGTTCATTGCCGCTCTTCCTCTGAGATGGAAGTGAAAGGCCACCCCGATTTTCCAACATCTGAGGCTTTCAGGATAATCGATGACATAGAAAGCTATGCGAAGCCCGTCGTTGTCCTTTCCGGGGGGGAGCCCCTTGTGAGAAAGGACGTTTTTGAGATCGCACAGTATGGGACGGGCAAAGGACTTAGAATGTGCCTTGCGACTAACGGCACCCTCGTCACCGACGAAATCTGCGAAAATATAAAGTCCTCTGGCATCAGGATAGTCTCTCTGAGCCTTGACGGTTCCGAAGAGGCAGTGCATGATGACTTTAGGAGCCAAAAGGGAGCTTTCGCCGGGACGATAAATGCGGCGCGGCTCTTTAAGAAACACGGGATAGAGTTCATTGTTAATTCCTCTTTCACCAGAAGAAACCAGGAGGAAATACCCAAGGTCTATCATTTGGCAAAAGAACTTGGCGCAACCGCATGGTATATGTTCATGATTGTTCCTACAGGCAGGGGCGAACAGATCATGAACGAACTGATTTCGAAAGAGGATTACGAAGAGATTCTGGACTGGCATTATCAGATGGAAAAAGATGAAGATACCATGCTGGTCAGGCCGACCTGCGCCCCGCATTACTACCGCGTAGTTTTGCAGCAGTCGAAAAAGGAAGGGGAAAAATTTAAGAAGCGCACTCTCAAGTTCTCAACGGGCGGCTCCAAAGGCTGCATTGCCGGACAGCTTATATGTCTCATTGACGTTGACGGCAACGTGCTGCCCTGCAGCTACTTCCCCAAGCCGGCGGGCAATATTCGGGAGACTTCATTTAAGGAGATATGGGAAGGTTCGGAGCTTTTCAAGGATCTGAGGGATTTCAAGAAATATAAGGGGAAATGCGGTTCGTGTGAGTACGTAAATGTTTGCGGAGGCTGCCGCGCCAGGGCATATTCTGTTTACGGTGATTATCTCGAAGAGGAGCCCTTCTGCAGCTACATCCCCAGGAAAATGGGAAAGGCGGAGAAATGAACGATACTTTTTTGAAGGCATGCAGAGGCGAAAAAGTCGATTACACTCCTGTCTGGCTGATGAGGCAGGCAGGGCGGTACATGAAGGAATACCAGGAGGTCAGGGCGAAGGTTGATTTCCTGACGCTCTGTAAAACACCGGAACTTGCTGCGAAGGTAACGATCCAGCCTATAGATCTGCTGGGGGTCGACGCGGCGATTCTTTTTTCCGACATCCTTATACCTGTTGAGGCGATGGGTATGCACCTGGAGTTTTCAGAGAAGAAGGGGCCGATCCTTTCGGAGCCTGTCAGGAGCAAGTCGGGCGTCGAAAAACTCATCATCCCTGATACTGAAGACAGCATGCCATTTGTGCTTGAGACTATCAGGATCCTCAGGCGTGAACTTGCCGACAGGGTCCCTCTTATAGGCTTTTCGGGCGCGCCGTTTACGCTTGCGACCTACATAATTGAGGGAGGCAGTTCCAAAAATTTTCTTAATACAAAAAAAATGATGTACCAGAATCCCGGGCTCTTCGACGCACTGCTGGAGAAGATAACATCGACAGTAATCGATTACCTTTCTGCCCAGATAAGGGCAGGCGCTCAGGCAGTGCAGATATTTGATTCCTGGGCCGGCATATTATCTCCCTATGATTATCAAAATGTGATATTTCCTCATGTAAAGTCCGCGATAAAGGTCCTGAAAAAATACGGCGTCCCTGTCATCTACTTTGTAAACGATTGCGCCGGACTTCTGGATATAGCCAAGAAATCAGGCGCGGATGTTATCGGCATAGACTGGCGCGTTGATATGGGCCGTGCGGTAAAAAGCCTTGGCAAGAGGATATCCGTTCAGGGGAACCTCGACCCCCTGGTTCTATTTGGACCGAAGGAACATATCGAAGAGAGGGTGCAGGATGTGTTAAACAAGGCTGAAACCGCTCGCGGACATATATTCAATCTGGGGCATGGAATACTTCCTGAGACACCCGTCGAAAACGCTATTGCAATGGTCGAGGCAGTACATAGGCTGAGCAGGATTTAGTTAAGAAGCCCTCGAAGGAGGCGACTATCTTTTCGCTCATTCTCACTTTGCTCCGAGGCAATTTCTCGTCTGCCTGTGGCAGACAACACGAGAAATTGAAGCCGCTCAAAGACAGTCCCTCCTTCTCATGGATAATAATTGTTACATTTCGCAGTCCCTGCCTCAGTGATCAATTTCTGTCATTCCGGCTTGTCCGGAATCTTTCCAAAGGATCCCCGGTGGACTTCGCTTATGGAAAGATAATATGTCTTAGTTGCTAATGGGGCTTTCGCCATTAGTACATTTTTATAGGGCCTATTTCTGTTTTCTCTTTGCCTTCGGCCTCAGTCCGCCGAAAACCCTGTAATGCTCGTTGATGAGGAATTGGACCTCCTCCGGGGTATCCGCCAGTGAGAAGAGAGCAAAATCCTCCTTGCCGATTGTGCCATGTGGCACGAGCGTGTTTTTCATCCAATCAATGAGGCCCTTCCAATATTCGGAGCCATAAAGGATTATCGGGAAGGACTGGATTCTTTTTGTCTGTGCCAAAGTCAACGCCTCGAAAAGTTCGTCCATTGTCCCGAAGCCGCCCGGAAATATTATGAAGGCGATGGCATATTTAATGAACATCAGCTTTCTAATAAAAAAATAACGGAAAGACAGGCTTATGTCATGGTATCTATTGGGCTCCTGCTCGGCGGGTATCTCTATGTTTAGGCCTACGGAATGCGCCTTCCCTCTTTTGCCTCCCTTGTTTGCGCCTTCCATGATGCCGGGCCCCCCTCCGGTGATTATCGCGAAACCGTCGTCGGCCAGCTTTTTGGCCAGAACCACGGCATCTTCATAATACTTGTTTTCCTGCGACATGCGTGCACTGCCGAAAATAGTGACTGCAGGGCCGAGGTCATGAAGGGTCTCGAAGCCCTCTACAAGTTCGGACTGTATCCTGAAAACACGCCACGTCTCAGAAGTCTTTAGGTCTTCCATGACTCAGCTCCTCCGTGTATGACTTGTACCCTAGAATAGGGGAAAAGTGTCGAAGGATGCAAGAGTCTTAAAAACAATCTGTTGTTACCCTTTTTCATCTCTGATAAATAATTCTCTTGACATAAATATTATCGGATGATAATAATAATTAGCTAAGAAGAGTTATTATGCTTAAATATAAAAATATAGGCTTTAAATTGACCCCTCAGAGGATTGCGGTGCTTGATCTTCTTGAGGGGAATACAGACCATCCCTCCGCTGAGGATATCTATCGCGTATTGCTGGACAAATTTCCAACGATGTCCCTTGCAACGGTTTACAATACGCTGGATGCCCTTAGACTGAAGGGTCATATTCGCGAATTGTCAATTGATCCTGATAAGAAGAGATTTGATCCGAACACCGAGCCCCATAATCATCTTATTTGTGTTAAATGCAAGAAAGTGGCGGATGTTGAAAGAACATTCAATCTTGACCTCACGGGTGATGATGTATCCGGTTTTGAAGTTCAGGGCCACCATATAGAATTCTATGGCCTATGCTCCACCTGCAGAGCAGCGGAGCGAACGCCCGCAACCAGCGCCGAGTAAATTTACTGTATCAAAAAATCATTTCAGTTACGAAAGGAGACAAGAATATGTGGCAATGTCAGAGGGCAAATTGTGGTTATATTTATGACGAGAAGAAGGGTGACAGAAAAGGGAAAATACCGCCCGGAACGAAATTTGAGGACCTGCCCGAGGATTGGACATGTCCTTTATGCGGCGCCGCCAAACAAATGTTTAAAAAGCTTCCGGAATAATACAACATTAATTTTTAAGGGGGAACCTGTTATGACAACTGTTGGAGAGATTTACAGATGCAACACATGCGGAAATGAAGTCGAGGTGAAAAAAGCCGGCGCAGGCGCGCTTTTTTGCTGCGGGAAGCCGATGGAAAATGTGAGCCGATAGTAAGGCGCGTAAAGCAGGAATTTATCTTTTATCTTGATGGATTAAGGAGGAAATATAATGTCGGTAACTTTAAAGAATCTTCAGGATGCCTTCGCCGGAGAATCTCAGGCAAACAGGAAATATCTCGCTTTTGCGAAGAAGGCCGAACAGGAGGGTTTCTCGCAGGTCGCAAAGCTGTTCCGGGCTGCCGCAGAGGCAGAGACTATTCATGCCCACAATCATCTTAAAGAACTGAACGGGATAAAAAGTACCAGAGAAAATCTGGAAGCTGCAATAAGCGGTGAGTCATATGAATTCCAAAAAATGTACCCTCGCATGATAGAAGAGGCCAACTCAGAAGGCAATGCGAAGGCACTTCGCAGTTTCACCCTTGCAAATGAAGTTGAAAAAGTTCATGCGCAGCTCTATCAGGCAGCACTGGAGAGCCTCGGAGGGAAAAGTGCTGAGACCGACTATTTTGTATGCCAGGTCTGTGGTTACACTGCCGAGGGAGAGCCGCCGGATGAATGTCCGGTATGCAAGGCAAAAAAGCAGGCCTTTAACAGGGTGAGCTGAAAACTTCGGTGTAATGACAATAAATTAATTATTATCAACGAAAAAGGAGCGTTAACATCGTATAGTACTTGAATATTCCCGGGAATTCTTATATGATGTAGATGGAGGCCGGATGCTAAGGGAAAGAGTTGAGGCGATCCTCGATAAGGTCAGAGCGGGACTAAAGTCTGAAGGCGGCGACATCGAACTCGTAGACGTGCGGGAGACCGTGGTCTATGTAAGACTGAAAGGCGCCTGCGGGACTTGCCCCATGTCTACTTTAACAATGAAAAACTGGGTCGAATCGAGTATCAAAAAAGAGATACCGGAGATCACATCCGTGCAGGCGGTGTGAAAATGTTGACCCAGGGAGAAGATTAGGCTAAATTGGCTGCGGTAGGAGCAGAAAAGCGGACCGCTTTGTTCCTGCTTGCAGTCGTTTTTTTTCTTCTAGCTCCAATGATCTCAGAATCATCCGGGATAATTGATGTCACCGACATTAGCTATTGGTCCTATGCGGATTATACAAGGGTAGTCGTTACACTCTCCGACAAAGCCGGATATTCCAGGAAGCGACTTGCCAACCCCGACCGGCTTTATTTCGACATCAGGGGCAGCAACATCAAGAAAGAAATAAAGAAGAACCTGCCAATCGGAAACGGCATGCTGAAATCAGTGCGTGCCGCTCAGTTCAATGACAATACA
>JBAIXS010000082.1:0-9092 GCA_037916395.1 Candidatus Sulfobium mesophilum | reverse complement strand
TTGTTCGATCAGCAAATGGCGCACAGGCTTTCCAGAGAACAAAGAGAATTTGTTTTCCTCTGCGGAAGGTATGAGGCGATAGATGAGAGGGTCAAAGAACAACTGGTCGATGAAGAAATCTCTGTCGGCAATTATGTTTTAACTGGCGGAGAACTGCCTGCTTTGGTTATAATAGATGCTGTCTCGCGTCTGGTTCCGGGAGTGCTGGGTGACAGTCGCTCATCTGAAGAGGACTCATTCACATGCGGATTGCTCGACTATCCTCATTATACGAGGCCCGAGAACTTCAGAGGTATGGAAGTGCCGGCTGTGCTTTTATCCGGCAACCATAGCGAGATTAAGAAGTGGCGCAAGAAGCAGTCGTTGAGAGCGACTCTTGAAAGAAGGCCGGAGCTTATCGAAAAGTATTCTCTGGCTGTAGAGGATAAAGAAATATTGGACAGACTCAAGGAGGAAAGAAAATGAACTTAGTCGGAGCAATCGAAGAAGGCTTCAAAAGGGACCTTGGAAAATTTAATATCGGTGACACAGTGAAAGTCTTCGTAAAGGTTGTGGAAGGAGACAAGGAGAGAATACAGCCCTTTCAGGGAGCTGTTATCGGCCGGAAGGGGAGCGGCACGAGGGCGATGTTTACCGTCCGCAAAGTTTCCTTTGGCGTAGGGGTGGAAAGAATTTTTCCAGTCTGTTCGCCCGTCGTCGACAGAGTTGAGGTCGTCAAAAGGGGAACTGTCAGGAAGGCAAAGCTCTATTATCTTCGGGGAAAGAAGGGCAAGTCTGCAAAGATAAAAGAAAAGGGGTTGTCGGCGGAATAAGCTCACTTCTATGGGCATATACCTTCATGATGCCAAGCTAAGGCAGAAGGGGTATAGTATAATTGCGGGTATAGATGAAGCCGGCAGAGGGCCGATTGCAGGACCTGTAGTTGCGGCGTCAGTTGTTCTTGCCGATAACATTCGGGTCAAAGGACTTCGTGACTCCAAAAAAGTCCCTGAGAAAGAGAGAGCGAGTCTCTTCTGGGACGTGCTGTGTGCGGCCGTGGATTTTGGGGTTGGAGTTGTGGAACATGATGAGATTGACAAAATAAATATCCTTCAGTCGACGAAGCTTGCCATGCAACGGGCGATTGGAGATATGGAAACAGTTCCGGATATGCTTGTTATCGACGCGGTCGCGCTGCCGTCCGTGCCTATCACGCAAATATCCCCCTTCAAGGCCGAATCCAAAAGCGCATCTGTTGCAGCAGCATCTATCATCGCAAAATATGTCAGGGACAGGATTATGCTTCATTATCATGAAATTTATCCACAGTACAATTTCATCAAACATAAGGGCTATGGCACGCGCGAACACCTTAATCTTATACGGCTCCACGGTCCCTCTCCCATTCACAGGAAATCCTACGCCGGCGTCATGTCCCTTCCCCTGTTTTGATTATTCAGGCGCCTTTCGTTGAAATTATTTTTGGGTCTTTATAAAATAGAGTCACTGTGGCGCCTATAACCGATAGAGAGAGAATAGATGAAGCGCTGGAACTCGTCTGGGTACTGGAAGAGGAGGGACATCGCGACATTGACAGGTTCAATCTGAGTTCGGACGATGCGGATGTGACAGTGCTCCTGGACACTCTGAAGGATGAAGGCCTTATCAGCGTAACTGACGGGCTGATTTATTTTACCGAAGAAGGACGTAAGAAGGCGAAAGGACTTGTCAGAAGACAGCGACTGGCCGAAAGACTCTTCACTGATGTCTTTGAAATGCCTGAAAAGGCCGTACTGGACGACGCGTGCAAGATGGAGCACATCCTTAGCGAGGAGCTTACAGAAAGCGTATGCATTTTTCTGGGCCACCCCCCCACCTGCCCTCACGGCAAACCGATTCCGAGAGGCGAATGCTGCAAAAAACTGAAGGTAGAAGTAACGCCGCTTGTGACGAGGCTGTCGGAATTCGAGGTCGGCGCATCCGGAAAGATTACTTTTATCGTTCCGTCTGACCCCTCGAGGCTCAGCAAGCTGAATTCACTTGGCATTTCCGCAGGAAGCATTATTAAATTTATTCAAAGAGTGCCTTCATGCGTTCTTCAGATCGATGAAACAACTGTGGCCATCGATCCTGAAATAGCTAAGGAAATATATCTTAAGAAAATATTGAAATAATTTTCTTCAGCCTGCGGCATTTTACCCTTGTATTGTATCAACGCTTTCTGTATGTTTAATTATATGAAGGAAAGGACCCCTGCCGATGAACTTTTTAATGATGGCCTTCGTCTGCTGGATGAGGCAAACATTCTGGGCGCCCTTGCCTGCTTTGAGAAGGCTTATGCGCTGGAACAGGCGCCCAGGACGCAGTCCTATCTCGCTTACTGCATAGCTACGGAAAGAGGACAAATCACCGAGGCACTAAGTCTCTGCCGCGGTGCGATAAATACGGAGCCCAACAATCCTGAACATTATCTGAACCTGGGAAGGGTCTATCTGAAGGCAAAAAGAAAAGAGGAGGCCATAGCAGAGTTAAGGAGGGGACTTTCTGTCGGAGACAATCAGATCATAAAGGGGATTCTTGAACGAATCGGACTTCGCAAAAAACCTCTTTTCCCATTTTTACAAAGGAGTAATATTCTGAACAAATATACCGGCATTATACTTGCGCGACTCAGATTAAGATAATCTTTCAAAGACAACCCCTGGTGTTTATCATGCACGACATCAGACGTGTTTCTTCAGGTCGTGCCTGCTTCCGATATCGAATTTTTCTCTCAAGTCATCACCCAGGAGATTAAAACAAAGAGCCGTCAGCGCTATTATAATACCCGGCGGGAAAACCATCCACGGCGCAGAGTTTATGTAGGCTCTGTTGGCGCTTACCATAGAGCCCCATGTCGCCGTAGGCGGCTGGGCCCCAAGGCCCAGAAAACTCAAAGCCGATTCGGTCAAAATATATCCTCCAAGTTTCAAGCCTGTCATCACAAGTGCCAGGGGGACGCACTGTGGAAGCAGATGGACGAACATAATCCTTATTTTACCGCAGCCGACTGCCCTTGCGGCCTCTATAAAGGCAGATTCCTTGAGGCACAATACCTGTCCCCTCATCAACCTGGCAAAAGACGCCCATCCAACAGCAGACAAAGCAATCATAACAGTATAAATACCGGGCGGAAGCAGGACAGAGACCCCAATAGCCAGAAGCAGAGAGGGAAAGGCCAGTATTAGATCCACAAGTGCCATGAAAAGAAAGTCTGTTTTGCCGCCTATAAAACCGGACAACATGCCGACGGCCAGTCCTATGCCCATAGATAAAAGGGCGGCGATGACAGAAACACCTATCGATATCCGGCCGCCGTATAATATCCTTGTCAGGATATCCCTCCCTTTATTATCTGTCCCCAAGGGGTGCTGGAAAGATGGAGGCTGCCGGATACTGTCAAGATCTATGGCATCGGGAGAGTATCTCACAACGGCAGGTGAAATCAACGAAAAGAAAAAAATACATGCAAGAATGCACGTCGATATCTTACCGGTCAGTCCCATGCAGCCTCACCCTTGGGTCTATGTAATGATAAATGACGTCCACAAGAAGGTTGATCAATACGAAAAGCACTGTCCCAACTATTATGCACCCCATTATCACCGGATAATCTCTCTTTATAATTCCCTCCATGGTAAATCGTCCTATCCCATCCCATCCGAAAATGGTCTCTGTCAAGACAGCCCCGTTAAGATAACTTCCGAAATCAAGCCCAATTACGGTCAATACCGGTATGAGTGCGTTTTTCATGATGTGAAGCATGTTGATGCTTTTTTCCTTTATCCCCTTCGCCCTGGCGGTTCTGATAAAGGGCATGTTTACTACGTCCAAAACGGACACCCGCGTAACCCTGATGATAGTGGCCAGAGCCGGAAGCGCAAGCGTCAGAGATGGAAGCAAAATATAACGCAGACCGCCGGTGCCGGACGGAGGCAATATTTTAAGGCTGAGACTGAAGAAAAGCATGATCAGCAGTCCGCTCCAAAAAACGGGCAGACTGATAAATATCATGCTCGCTGTTGAAATAATCCGGTCTGATACAGCCCCCTTTCTGAGAGCCGCAAAGAGTCCCAGCCCTATGCCCGGAGGCACTGCGATGATCATCGCCATGGCAGCCAGGGCAAGCGTTTTGGGGAACCTGGACTTTATGTCATCAAGCACCTTCCTGTTTGTATAGTAGGACCTCCCCATTTCTCCTTTCGCCAGGAGCGAGACATAGCCGATGTACTGACGCATGGTCCCCTTGTCAGCGCCTATCTCCTTTCTTACTTTTTCTACTATCTCAGGGCTGCTTCTCTCTCCTACCAGTGTATAGACAGGGTCTCCTGGAAGCGCCTTCGTAAGCGCAAAAGTAATCATCGTAATGCCCAGCAGCATGGGGATAAGAAGGATTATTCTTTTTATGACGTATGCGCTCAAAAGGAGATTTCCAGCCCCTTGTCCATACTGTAAATCGGGTAAATTTTATAATTTTTCACGGATGGCTGCCGGACGGTATAGTCCGTCCTGTGCCAGAAAAAAACCCACGGAGATTCCTCTGCAATAATGTTTTCTGCAGCACTGTAAGCTCTATCCCTTTCAGATGAAGCAACTGCCCTCTGTCCGGCCTCGATCAGCCGGTCAACATCCTTGTTTGCGTATCTTGTCCTGTTGCCGCTGGCACCGTGATTTGATGAATGAAAGAGAGGAAAGAGAAAATTCTCCGGATCCGGATAATCTGCCCACCAGCTTATCCAAAAAAGGTCAGCCTCTCCATTATTTATGGCGGCCTTGTATGCGCTCCATTCGAGCTGTTTGATGCTCACATCAAGCCCCGCCTTCTTAAGATACGACTGGATAACCTCTGCGATGTCCACCATCTCCTGATCAGGCGTTATATAGAAATTTGCCGTCAATTTGCCTGCGATTTCCCTCTCAATTATTTTTCTGCCCGAAACCGGATCGTACCGATTTGTGACGTTCATGTCCCATCTTCTTAGCAGATCAGGGACGGGCCCTTTTGCAAGTCTGCCCCTGCCCTCGTAAAAGGTTTCGAGGATTTTTTTTCTGTCTATCGATTCGGATACGGCTTTCCTCAGGCTCATATTGTTGAAAGGAGGCCTCGAGCAGTTAAAGCCCAGATAATACGTATTCAATCCCTCTATAGCTGAAACCAGGCTTCCCCATTTTGGAGATTTAACGTACCTCGAGTATTCATATGAAGGAATCGATATAACATCCAGATTTCCAAGTTCAAACTCGGAAACCGCCGTCAGGTCCTCGGGGATGATCCTGTACACAATTCCATTTATCATCGCCGGACCGCCAAAATATTCCTCATTCCTTTCAAGAACCAATCGATTATTGTGTCTCCACTCCGTCAATCTGAAAGGACCGCTGCCGACAGGATGCGTTCCAAAATCACCGCCCCATCGCTTCACTTCCTCTTCCGGGACGATATAGGCAGCGGTCATAGTTAAGAGATTAAGAAAGGGGGAAAATGGTTTGGCAAGTTTAATCTTCAAAGTATATCGGTCCTCCACCTCTATGCCCGCCACATCCATGGCCTTGCCGTTCATATACTCCCTTGCACCCAGTATCTTATCCAGGACCCATGAGTTCGGAGACCTCCCCCCAGGATCAAGTATTCTCTTAAAAGAATACTTGATATCATAAGCCGTAACCCCTCTGTTATTAGGAAACTTTACGTTATGCTTAAGGAAGAAGAGGTATTCCGTCCCTTCTTGTTTAATCTCCCATCTTTCAGCTATATCAGGAATTACGTTCAGTTTTTCATCAAGCCTCACCAGTCCGTTAAACAGTTTGGCGGCGATTAAGCCACCCGTCACATCTACAATGAGCGCAGGGTCAAGGGTCGTTGGGTTGTTATTCAGCCTGTAGTGTATGAAACCCTCTATTCTATTGCGGCTCGTGCAGGCCGGAGAAAAAACTGAAAGGCCAAACAGGCAAAGTACAGCGATAATATCTCTACGCTTTATGCTAACGATATTCCGCACGCATAATTATAATACAATAGTTAAAGCCGCGGTTATCCGCTATTCTTAAGCTTTTCGCAATTTCTGAAAATTCCAAACTTGCCCTAATGCCAGCACGCTTCGACGAACATCTCAAATAGCCGCCCTGACAAAGGAGTCTCCATCCTCTCCGGATGCCACTGGACTCCAACAAGAAATCGAAATCCCTCTGCGTAAAATGCCTCAATTATGCCGTCGCTTGAGTATGCAAAAGGGTTCAACCGCTGTCCCAACCGTCTTACAGCCTGGTGATGGCTGCTGTTTACTTCGCTCACACACGGTTCAATAAAAGGGTTACTAGCGATAGTAACCGCGTGGAACCCCGCCGCGTGCTCCAGACATCCCGGCAACTGAAGCTGAATATCCTGGTAGAGACTTCCCCTAAAAAAAACATTGATGACTTGCATCCCGTAACATATACCCAAAACTGGTTTGTTCAGTTTAATTATCTCGCTCATTAGAGAAAATTCGAAATCGCTCCTGGCATGCTCCTCAGCTACTATTGGGTAAACTCTGTCCTCTCCGTAAAACGAGGGGTCAAGGTCTCTGCCTCCAGGGATAATAAAACCGTCGTACCGGCTTGCGAGATCATTTAACAAACTCTGCGGACTAAGAAAAACGCCCTCTGCTTCTGCATTTTCCAATGCCGTCTTGTAAGACTCGCGCCCGCGAGGAATTTTGTCGTCGGTCCCGCAGGTTATGGCTATCAAAGGGCTGGATTTGGTGTTCATGGCTGAAGGGAAATGATTGCAATAGATGGATTATTAGAGGAGCTTAAGCTCCGCCTTTCGGCAAAATCTAAAAAAAAATTTTTGAACCTTGCGTTGTCGCATGCCAGGCAATGCAAATGCATCTGAAGAGAAGAAAGAAAACATCTTTCGCAGGTTATCTCTGGTCGTCCATGATTGCAATGTTCTCGCGAGTTACTTCTATGGCGTCACAAGTCTTCCCCATTGCCTGCAGAAGACGACTTTTTTCGATTTTCAATTTCTTGTCGGTAAGAACAGCCTTAAGTTCCATTAAACCAATATTTATCTTCTTACCATTTCTGCTGAATGACAGCGTTGTTTCACGCATTAAATCCTCTTTAGTGTAAAACTTCTCTATTTGCTTTCTAAAAATTTTAGCCGCTTCCTTAAAACGTTTGATCATGTTCCTTGTTTCGCACATAATAACAAAGTCGTGCGTGCTGACAGTACCCACAAAACACTTACTGCATTTTTCACATGTTGTTTTTAGGACAGCAGCAGCCCACTGTATTATTTCAGCATGCTTGTCTGGACCGTACTTTATCAAATATGGATGGATATTAGCTATTCTTACGTAGGCCACGGCGTACACGCCGATTTGCGGATAGACCTCCTCAAGCTTTTTTATAATCGCTGCCTTATCGGGAAGACCAGTAAGAAAATCCGGCCACAAATAAGGGTTTTCCTGTTTTTTGTGAAGTTCCTTAATATACTTCCTTGCTTCTGTAGTTCCCATCTGGACTCCTCTCTCTCTGACGCCTGTCAACTATCTACGCATATCTACTTAACTGAAAGTTATATATAATTACTGCATTTTAATCGTCAATGTCAACTTTAAATTATGATTATAAGGTCATCGCATCGGCGGTGCCCCACAAAAAAAAAGGGGCAGATAACTGCCCCCTCTTTCTCCATTAACGGCCCTTCAAGGCCGTCTCCTGATATACTATTTTTTCTTCTTTTTATCCTTGAATGCAGCTTGTGCCGCAGCAAAGCGTGCGATTGGAACTCTAAACGGCGAACAACTGACATAATCGAGCCCTATGGCATGGCAGAACTCGACAGACTTGGGCTCTCCTCCATGCTCTCCGCAGATACCCATCTTCAGCCCCTTCTTTACTTTTCTGCCTTTTTCAACAGCGATCTTCATGAATGAGCCTACGCCATTCTGATCGATCGTAATGAAAGGATCGTCCTTCAGAAGGCCGTTTTCAACATAAAAGGGAAGGAACCTGCCCGCATCGTCCCTCGACAATCCGTAAACCGTCTGGGTGAGGTCATTAGTTCCGAAGGAATAGAAATCAGCCTCAGCGGCTATCTCGTCTGAGGTCATGCAGGCACGGGGCAGCTCAATCATTGTGCCCACCGTGTAAGGCACTTTCACCCCAAATTCTTTTCTCACCCTTTCAGCAGTCGAGACGGTGAGTTCCTTCATTTTGACCAGTTCGTTGACATGCCCCACGAGAGGGATCATTATCTCAGGAATCACCTTCACCTTATCTTTTGCCAGCTCGCAGGCAGCCTCCATGATCGCCTGTACCTGCATCTCATATATCTCAGGATAAGTAACCCCGAGTCTGCATCCACGATGGCCAAGCATAGGGTTAAACTCATGGAGTGACTTGTTCTTGGCATTCAGCTTATCAAACGGCACACCCATTTCATCCGCAAGCTCCTGCAGCTC
The DNA here is from genome assembly GCA_037916395.1 of Candidatus Sulfobium mesophilum. Taxonomy (GTDB): domain Bacteria; phylum Nitrospirota; class Thermodesulfovibrionia; order Thermodesulfovibrionales; family UBA6898; genus Sulfobium; species Sulfobium mesophilum_A. The sequence goes on along the minus strand of JBAIXS010000082.1, from coordinate 624 downwards.
TTCATCAGTATGCGGAAGAAACTCGTGAAGCGGCGGGTCCAGAAGCCTTATCGTCACCGGAAGACCAGCCATCGCCCGGAATATACCTATGAAATCAACCTTCTGAAACGGAAGAAGTTTGGCAAGCGCCCTCTTTCTTCCATCCAATTCATCCGAAAGAATCATTTCCCTGACGGCCTTTATCCTGTCCGGGCCGAAGAACATGTGCTCCGTCCTGCAGAGTCCTATCCCTTCAGCTCCGAAATTCCGCGCTACTGTTGCATCGTTAGGAGTGTCCGCATTTGTTCTGACCTTAAGTATTCTCAATTGATCAGCCCATTTCATAAGCTCCTTATACCAGAGGTTATGATCAGGATCAGCCGGCATAAGGTCAAGCTTTCCCTCATACACGCGGCCCTTTGTCCCGTTCAGTGTTATCCAGTCCCCTTCCCTTACGATCCTTCCATTGACGTGTATTTCCTTCTTTTGCGGATCAATATTGAGCGCAGAGCACCCAACGATGCAGCACTTACCCCATCCCCTCGCTACCAGGGCAGCGTGACTTGTCATTCCGCCTTTGGCGGTAAGTATGGCCTGAGCAGCGTGCATACCATGAACGTCCTCCGGGGACGTTTCATTTCTCAC
>JBAIXS010000081.1:0-5041 GCA_037916395.1 Candidatus Sulfobium mesophilum | reverse complement strand
GCTTCTCTGACAAAAGAAAGCTTAAAAACATCGCTATGGGGTACGTCAAGGCAAAAAACCTTGAGCGCCGACGCCAGCGCACCAGGGTCGCCCGTCACGGAAACGGTGATATCATCGCATATGTGCTCATCGTCCTGAACAAGCTTGCGGAATTCCAGGAGGGGAACCGGGTTAAAAAACATGCATATTCTGATGAGGAATACGAGCAACGTAGTAATGTTGCTTCTTCGCACGATGTGGGCTATTTCATGAGCGAGTGCACTCTTCAGTTCTCTGGCACTGTACATGGAAAAGAGCGGTTCAGAGACAATTATAGAGTGGTTGGTAGTGCCGGTCGTAAATATTATAGGGTTTGGGTCATCGACGACAAAAACCGCGGGCTTTGGCGTTTTAAGAGACCTGCTTATCTCTCCAACCAGACCGTCTATGTCAGCCCCGGCCGGCCGGCCCTCACTTCCGATTTCCTGTGGCTTGTTGAACCAGTCTTTAAATATAGGCAACATCTCCTGAATAATAACGATTCCCGAAACCGTACCGACAACAAAATAGAAAAAATATAACAGCGGCCTGAGGCCAAGAATCTTAATCCCCAGCCATCTGGCGCTACTGAACAGGGCGGCGTCTTCAATGAAATAAAAAGATCCCCTTTCAGGATTAATGAGCTGGAAAACAGGAAACATAAAGAAAGGCAGGATAAGTACCAAAAGCCTGTAACGAAACCTCTCGCGCGCAATATTAACCTCCCATATGCGCAGCGACATCTCGACAATTAACAGTGTCACGACTGAGTGGACAATCGACTGAAGAACGAACATCCCTATGTAGGTTTCGAAGAATTTCACTGATCTATTGTACAATTTTCATCCAATTCTTTAGAAAGCCCTTTTCTTGGTAAATCATGAATATTATCGCGTTGCACTGCCTCTACGAAAAGATGCCCTGCTCTGCCCTTTTCCGCCCGTCTGCTCATTATGAAGCGCTCCGGCAGAGCTGTGTTGTACAATAAATTCAAAATGCCGCTTGGAAAAGATGTGATTATAATAGGTGCCGGGGCGTCCGGCCTAATGTGCGCAATAGAAGCAGGGAGAAGAAACCGCAAGGTTTTGCTCCTGGAACACGCGGGGAGGATTGCATCAAAAGTTCGTATTTCAGGGGGCGGCCGCTGCAATTTCACGAATCTTCATTTAACTGCAGGTGATTATTTCTCGCAAAACCCTGATTTTTGCAAATCGGCGCTTTCGAGGTTTGCTCACGAAGATTTCACGGACCTCCTGGATAAATATGGCATCCGCTACTATGAAAAAGAAGATGGTCAATTATTCTGCAGAAATACGTCCCGTGAGATTGTCGACATGCTTAATACCGAATGCAGGGAAGCAGGTGTTGAAATATATCTTCATCAGGCAATAAGGTCGATTGAAAGAAAAGGCCTTTTTACTGTTACAACCGACCGTTGTGTCCTTGAGGCCCAGTCACTGGTAGTTGCCACGGGCGGCCTGTCATATCCAAGGCTGGGAGCATCGCCTTTGGGCTATCAGATAGCAAGACAGTTCGGTATAGGGGTAACTCCATTGCGTCCGGGCCTTGTCCCCTTGCTTTTCCATACTGAAGATACGGTATTCTTCCGGGAATTAAGCGGTGTATCCATCTGCGCATCCGTAGCATGCGGAAAGAGGCGCCAACGCGGAGAAATCCTTTTTACTCATAACGGCATGAGCGGTCCTGCTATACTTCAAACTTCGCTCTATTGGAATAAAGGCGATATCATCACAATAGATCTGCTGCCGGACCGTGATGCTCTGGATCTCTTGATGGCTGCATCCGGAAGCAGAATGGAGGCGCATACATTTCTGTCGAGGTACCTTCCAAAGAGGTTCAGCAAGATGTTTTGCGACCGCTATTTTTTATCGCGCCCTGTTTGTCAGTACGGCCAAAAAGAACTGGAACTCATGGCCCGCCAGCTGCATAATTGGACCCTGAAGCCTGTTGCTACTGCGGGGTATGAGGAAGCTGAAGTCACGGCGGGCGGAGTCGATACCAAAGAGCTGTCGTCAAAGACTTTCGAGACAAAAAAGGTACCTGGACTACATTTCATCGGCGAAGTCCTCGACGTAACCGGAAAATTGGGAGGATTCAATCTCCACTGGGCATGGGCCTCAGGTTCTGCCGCGGGGCGTTATGTTTAATAAAAGAAAGATTGTGCTGGCTTCCTCATCTCCAAGGAGAAAGGATTTGCTTGCCCTTACAGGCCTGCATTTTATCATCGATAAAAGCGATTACGAGGAGACATTGACTCCCAATGTCGGAGCGCGTCAGCTCGCGCGTCATCTTTCCCGGGAAAAGGCGAAGACTGCCGCAAAAAAATATAACGATGCGCTGATTATTGCGGCTGACACTTTTATCGTTTGCATGGACAGCCTCTTAGGCAAGCCTCATACCCGAAGTGAGGCGCTGCGGATGCTCAGTATTCTTAACGGCCGCTGCCACTCTGTTGTCACCGGCTTTACAATCATCGATACGGCTGACGGAAGAAGAGTTTCAAGGTCGGTCCGGACTAAGGTATGGTTCAGAAAATTAACAAAGAAAGAAATTATATCTTATATCAGAACAGGGGAACCGCTGGACAAGGCGGGCGCGTACGCTATCCAGGGACTGGGTTCCCTGCTTGTTGAAAAGATCGAAGGGGACTATTTTAATGTCATAGGGCTTCCGCTTAGCTCCCTGGCAGAAGCCCTTAAGGAATTCGGCGTTTATGTCCTATGAACATTATCGACCATCAGCTTCGACACAGCCTTTACAAATGCAGTCGGGTCTTTCGGCCTTGATCCTTCAAGCAGCAATGCCTGGCTGTACAGGAGCCCGGCATACTCCTTCAATACCGGCGCTCTGCCCTCTCTGTCCAGGATAGCCTTCATAGTCTCAAGCAGCGGATGAGACGGGTTTATTTCGAGTATCCTCTTTGTGACCGGTACGTCTTGGCCCATGGCTTTCAGGATTTTTTCCATATTGGCGTCAAGTCCGCCCTCCTCTGTAACGAGACAGCATGATGAGTCTCTGAGTCTTCCCGAGAGTCTCACGTCTTTAACATCGTCTCCCAAGATCTCCTTGATAAACTCGATAAGCTTTTCAAATTCCCCTTTGGCCTTTTCTTTTGCGGATTCGCCTTCCCTGTCAAGATCGATGTCGCCTTTAACCACAGACCTCAATTTCTTGCCCTTATACTCAAGCAACTCGCCCATTATAAAATCGTCGACCTCATCGAGCATGATGAGCACCTCGTAGTTCTTCGCCCTGAAGGCCTCCAGGTAGGGCGAATTCGAAGCCTCGTCATACGTCCTTGCGGCGATGTAGTATATGTCGTCCTGCCCGGCAGGCATCGCACTTACATAGTCCTGGAGGGTAGTAAATGTGTCGCCTCCGGTTTTTGAAGATGATAAGAGAAGAAGATCGGCTATCTGTTCCTTTTTGGACACGTCGTAATGTATGCCTTCCTTCAAAACCCTGCCGAACTCTTTGTAGAATTCGACGTAGCCGGCATATTCATTCTTCTTCATGTCTGCAAGCGTATCGATCACCTTCCTCGTAATATTTTTTTTGATTATCTCCACCTGTCTGTTATTTTGAAGTATCTCCCTCGATACGTTCAGAGGCAGGTCGGACGAATCAACGACGCCTTTGACAAACCTCAGATACTCCGGAATAAGCTGTTCGCAATGGTCCATAATCTGAACTCTTTTTACATAGAGGGCCGGACCTATCTTGTAATCCTTGTAGAACATCCCAAAAGGCGCCTTGGATGGCACATACAGCAGGGCGACAAATTCCGAAGTCCCCTCTGCCTTATAATGAATAATCTTGGCGGGATCGCCAAAGTCATGTGATATATGCCTGTAAAACTCTTTATATTCGTCTTCCTTCACCTCGGACTTGTCCCTGAGCCAGATAGCCTTGCCGGAATTGATCCTCTCCTCTTCAGTTACTTTAAACTTCCTGCCCTTTTCGTTCTCATCCTCCTTTTCTCTTTCAACCTCCATGAAGATGGGATATTCGATATAGTCGGAGTATTTTTTAATAACGGTCCTCAACTCCCATTCATCAAGATATTTCTTTTCCTCTTCCTTAAGGTGAAGCACAACATCAGTGCCGACAGTCTCTTTCTCCGTCTCCTCAACAGCGAACGATCCGTCCGCAGCAGATTGCCACGACGCCGCTTTATTGTCTTTTGTCCCGGCTTTTCTGGAGACGACGGTGACCTTATCGGCAACCATATAAGAAGAATAAAAACCAACTCCGAACTGTCCAATAAGTTCAGGCTTATCCTTGATGTCCTTTTCGTGAAGGGCCTTCATAAAGTCGGTTGTTCCGGAGTGGGCGATAGTGCCCAGGGACTCTATCAACTCATCCATCGTCATGCCGATGCCGTTGTCGCTGATTGTCAGCGTCCCCGCCGCCTTATCCCTTTTTATGGTAATCTTCCATGGTCCCGCGGCGTCTATGATCTCGCTTTTAGTCAGGGACTCATAACGCGCTTTATCTATGGCATCCGAAGAGTTGGATATTAATTCCCTAAGAAATATTTCTTTATGTGAGTAGAGGGAGTGGATCATCAGATTGAGAAGTTCCTTCACCTCTGTCTTGAACTCAAATTTCTGGACAGTCATATTGCACCTCGCAAAGTAATAATTAAGATTTTACGGCGACAGGCCACGAGTGATGCCAAGCCCTTATTTTTATATTATAATGCCGGAGGAAATGTCAATTTATTTGCAGATAAAAAAAAATCCCCCTGAAAAGGGGGATTTTTTCACATATGGTGAAGATGACTAGACCTTCACTACGTTTATAGCCTTTGGACCCTTCGGGCCATTTTCAATCTCGAAGCTGACCGCGTCACCCTCTGCCAGGGATTTAAACCCGTTGCTCTGGATGGCGGAATAGTGGACGAATACATCGCCGCTGTCTTCGGTGGTGATGAAGCCAAAACCCTTTGACTCGTTGAACCACTTAACTGTTCCGTTAGCCATATCGGATACCTCCTTAC
>JBAIXS010000080.1:0-3129 GCA_037916395.1 Candidatus Sulfobium mesophilum | reverse complement strand
ATCCCTTAAATTTGTCAGGGAACTGCTTTACAATCCCGTCCGACAATACGCCTGAAATCACGTACACATGGCTCTTCATAGCCTCCCAGGTCTTTGCGTCACCGGAGAAATCCTTTTTCGAGATCTCATTTATCTCTGTCATGTGATGTCCTCCGTGAGCAATCAAAGCCGACTCAAGAACATCCTTGGACCAATTGGGATTTGCCGAACTCAGGAACACTGCTATTTCATCGGCATTTTTCTTCAGCATATCTGCTGCCTTGTCCTTTGCCATTTTGTTGTTTGCAAAAGTGGCATTCATGTAATCTTTAATAGCTCCATAATGTCCGGCGAGCAGACTAAAGAGCTTATCTGATGCCTCTTTTCCGTAATACGGCGCTATAGCTCCAGCAATATCCTTGGCGTCCTGTACTACACGCTCTTCAGCCATCTTAGCTGCTGCCTGATCTCCGTACTTTGTTTCCAGTACCACATTCCTTACCCAGTAGATATGGTCCGTCCACAAATCACGGAAAGACATCATCAGTACAGTCGCCTTAGAGGTCTCGCACGATGGCGCGTTCGACTTGGCAAACGAAGGTATGGTAGCAAATATCAGCGCGACTCCTATCGCTGCCAACAACCCTGCTAAAACCGCCCTCGTAACAGTTATTTTTGTCATTGTTAACCTCCTTGAATGGTTCACACAAGCATCCTCGGCAGGTCTTTCAACCTGTCATTGGATACTTAGCACTTTCATCCTCTTTTCTTAATCTCATGTTATCTTTCCTGGATTAAATGAGCGAATATGTAATTGTTTAACAAGAAGCTATAAAACCATTTTTTTGGCCGAAATCCCTTAATAAACGCGGATTGCTTATTTTTCCGGTGCTTTTCAGGAGTTTTGCCAACCCAGAATAAATCTAGAAATTATAAATAAGTGCGGTATGTTTCTGACAAAATAGCAATGCAAAAAATTATTGTCCCCTCAAGATAATGTCTCACTATAAACGAAAGTCCATTGCAAGTTCCAGAAGCCATGGAGTAGGCCCCCGTAACGAGCAGAAAGGCAAGAAATGCGAGTTGCGTGAGAAAGAAAAAATGATAAGGAAATAATAGCCCAAAATCTCAATATCCGGCCTTTTTTCAGTGTAAGAAGCCGGTTTCTAATTTGCTAAGAAATTGCTGGCGGGTTTAACCTTTTATAGGAAGAGCAAAATAACGGGAAAGGCAGGTGATTTTTCTATGAAAATGATAAAAGCAGTTGTTGTAATCGTCTTTCTTCTTGGTCTTGTCAATACCGCCACAACAGCAGAAAAGCCCTATGGCTTGGACTATTCGTTAAAGGGCAAGGTGATAGCTCTTGACCTATTGAAACAAACGTTGACGATTAAGCCGACAGACATAGGCCGATTAACTGCAGACGGCGAATTCACATTTGTAATAAATGCAATGACCAATGTGAGGATGTGCGGGCAGGACAAGACTGTTGAAGATATCAATGTCGGTGATGTGGTAACAGTAGGATATTCCACGGAAGGCAGCAAGTTTTACGCTAACACTATCAATATGCCGACACCGCTTTTAGCTTGCCTGCTTGACGAAAAGTGATGTGGAGCGAGTCGATTTGATAATCACAACACGGGTACCTTGCGAATAAAAATTTGCTCTGCTTATTGTTCGGGGTTTGCACAGCCTTATCTGAAACCCTTTTGACTAATCGGACAGCTTTAAGTAAAATGGCTTTATGAAGCACGGAAACAAAGCCCCATTTTATATGCTTTGGCTCCTGCTTCTTTCAGGATGTGCCAGCGTTCTGGTTACCGGCGCAAGCGGTGGAGTTGCATATACCATCACTAATGTCGCTTATAAGACCGTAGTTTCTCCAATCGATCAGGTTGAATACGCCAACCGTCTCGCACTTATGAAAATGCGTATCAGGTATATAGAGAGAAGGGAAACAGGAAATGGAGTTCAGATTGTTGCGGAAACCAACGAATTAAACATTTATATAGACCTCGAAAGGATTACACCGAGAACTACAAAGATAGGGGTAAACGCAGAAAAGAACATTATACTGAAAGATAAGGCAACCGCAGTCACTATAATAGAACAGACTGAAGCAATGCTTGCGAACTAGAGTTCCGTGTGAACCTTGCCGGCCCGAGAACCGTGGGCTTACAATCCTAATGTTATTCGATTCCCGCCGCTCTCACTTGTTTGACGAGCGACATATTTTGTGATAATCAATGGTTAATCCTGGAAACCTTTTTGGACAGTCGAGCGCATTCTGAAGTTATACTTAATTGAATTTATCCCGGAAAAACACATCGATAGAAGAAAAACATAAAGTTATTTACAAATGTGCTCCTAATCACTAAAAAGTCTGAGGAAAAGATTTAAACTTTAGAAAAGGGGTGTCTATCTGCGACAGGCAACGACTCGCGGACACTAGAGAACTAATTTTGGCGGATGATATGAAGCACATATTGCGCATTCTTAATCTTGAGGATAGTCCAGACGACACTGAGCTCGCTAAGGTGACGCTTGCGAAGGAAGGTATCGAATGTGATCTGGTCCGCGTGACAACCAGAAAAGAATTCGTTAACGCAATCGAAAGAGGCGGATTTGATCTCATTCTGGCGGATTATTCACTGCCCTCCTTCGACGGCCTTTCCGCGTTAAACATAGCGAAGCGAAAGTGTCCAGGAGTGCCTTTTATCTTTTTTTCTGGCGCCATCGGTGAAGAATTTGCGATAGAAACAATCAAGAGGGGAGCGACCGATTATGTCCTTAAAGACAATCTGTCGCGGCTTCCCCTCGCAATAAATAGGGCGTTGCTCGATGTTGAAGAAAATACAAAACTCACGCGGGCGGAAAAGGAATTGGAACAGTACCGGAAACACTTAGAGGAGATGGTAAAGGAACGTACATCCGAATTAAAGAAGGTAAATGAACAACTTCAGCTTCAGCTTGCCGCCCGCAAAAGACTGCAAGAACAACTACGAACAGCTTCCATAACAGATGAGCTGACAGGGCTGCTTAACCGCCGTGGTTTTCTGATTTTTGCGGAGAGGCAGCGCAACATAGCGAACCGCAACAGGAAGAATTTCTCCCTCCTTTTCCTTGACCTTGACGAGATGAAAAGAA
>JBAIXS010000079.1:0-6172 GCA_037916395.1 Candidatus Sulfobium mesophilum | reverse complement strand
ATTATATCGCTGCCTGACCGCTCTGATACCCTTAATATCTCTGTCGATGGGTCCCCGACTTCAGAGAGGATTTCCACTTTTTTAAAGCTCTTGCCGAGGTAATCTCGGGCCTCCTCAATAATGCGTTCTGAGTTTGAGAAGGCCCTTTCTCTGGCACGAGTTTCGACCTCCAGGACATTTTCATTTAATGCGGGATGAAATGTCTCTGGAATGTCCAGTGAAAATGGCGCGGAGATTACATTAAGAATACGTATTTCCGTATTGTCCGGAAAGGGAATTTTGGACAATAACTTCCCGGTTTCGGATGCATGGTCGGAGCCGTCGGTAGCGAAAAGTATTTTGATCCGGTCCGAATGTCCGCATCCCGGAGGTTTTATGACCAAAACCGGCTTCGGCGAATCATGGGCTACCGATTTTGTTACGCTTCCGAGGAAAAGCGACTCAATCCCCTTTATGCCCCTTGCCCCCATGACAATCAAATCCGCATTGGATGACACTGCCGCCTCTATAACGCGATGCTCAGGACTGCCTTCCTCGATGGCAATGCTTAACTTAGCCTTTACTGACCTTAGAATATCAAGAGCTGCGTCAAGGATCTTAGGCGCTATTTCCTGTTTAATTTCTTTCAGCGTTTCATAATAATATTCTCTTTCGTAGTAAAGTGGATCCCAGAACATGACGTGAAAAACGGTAATTTCATCGTCGGCAGAGAAGTTAAGATACGCAAGGGACCGCGCCGCCAGATTAGAGTACTCAGAGCCGTCAACGGCCAGCAGAATTCTCACAGCAATAATGCCTTAATAAATCTGTATTTGAAATGTCCATAAACACTCCTTCTCCTCCGCGGCATCTGCAGTTATCGGAATGCTTCCGCTTTATTTATAGTTTACCTCCAAAAGTCTCCTCTGCTACAAAGAATGTCAAAAGGGTTAGAGTCAGCGCCGGAAGATGAAAGACTTAACACACGCCAGGAGGACAAATAGTTTCCAATTGAAAAAAAGTGCGCTACTATTTGAGTAGAATGCCTTGAAAAAGACAGCAAATGATGAAACCTAAAGATAGGCTGGAGGACTCAGTAGAAGGCGTGATGAAGTAAAAAAGGCGGAGCGAGGATGAAGGGTATCCTGAAGATCGCATATAAGCTGTTAGTGAACGACAGGGGGAAGTTTGCCGCACTTCTGGTAGGGATAACCTTTGCTGTTTTTTTGATGGTGATGATGACATCGATGTTTGCCGGCATCCTTCATAGGTCGTCTTCCACCGTAATAAATATAGGGGCAAAGGTGTGGGTGATGGACCCTGCAGTCAATACAACAGCGAACAATATCCCGATGCCCGACTATATTCTCGATGCGGTAAGGAGCATTGACGGAGTCAAATATGCCGTACCCCTGTATTCAGGAGGAGCCCTTGTTAAACTTCGAAATGGCGTCTATCAATCGGTGACCGTTGTGGGGCTGGATGACACCAGCCTGTATGGCAGACCACAGCTGATAGAGGGCAGCATTGATGACATCTATGCAGAAAACGCATTCGTTGTTGTGAAGGATGCTGAATTCCCAAAACTGGGCGCGCCGGTGCGCGGTACGGAATTCGAGATAAACGACCACCGGGGGGTCATTGTCGGAATTGCCAAAGTCACGAGCAGCGGCCTGTTTGGGGTGCCGACCCTTTACACGACATACAAAAGAGCGGTTCAGTATATACCCTCCATGAGATATACCGTCTCTTTCATCATGATTGAGCCCAAAAGCAGCGATGCGGTGGCGCATATTAAAAAGCAGGTGTCATCGCTGGGTTATGAGGCGTTGACAAAAGACGAATTCATCCAGAAAATCTCAAGTTTCTATAAATACCAGACAGGCCTTGGCATCAACCTTTTATTAATGACGGTAATAAGCTTTGTGCTTGGTCTGTCTATTTCCGGGCAGACCTTTTATACGTTTATTCTGGAGAACCTTGACAAGTTCGGAGCATTAAAGGCCATAGGGGCCAAAGGAAAAGAACTTGTATATGTGATACTTTTCCAGGCGACTTTTGCAGCACTTACCGGTTACGGCCTGGGTGTCGGCGTTGCCTCTTTCTTAATCGCTATGGCGAAACTCAGGCTGCCGAGCTATGCAGCGAGAATAACCTACGCAAATCTCGGATACGCTTTTATTATGGTGCTTATGATAGCCGGTTTTTCAGGCTATATCGGAATCAGAAAGGTTCTCAAGATAGAGCCTTTCGATATTTTCAGAGGCTAACATGGCCAATCTTGCGGTGAGGGCAAAGGAATTGGTCAAATGGTTTGGAGAAGCTGATGCGAAAACATATGCGGTAAGAGGCGCCAGCTTTGATGCGCACTTTGGAGAAATACTCTACATCGTAGGCCCTTCCGGGAGCGGGAAAACAACGCTGCTGAGCATGATCTCAGGCATTCTCAGGCCGAATACGGGATCTGTGCTGGTTGAGGACAAGGACATCTGGAGTTTGACGAGCGATGAGATAGCTGATTTCAGGCTCAACACCGTAGGATTTGTTTTTCAGGATTATCACCTTTTTCCGCGATTGACCACTCTGGAGAATGTGGCAATTCCACTGATATTAAAAAAGTTGGACTGGAATGAGTCAATGCAGGTGGCGGCCAAGTTTCTGGAGATAGTCGGACTAAAGGAGCGGGCTCACCTTCCTCCTGTCAAATTAAGTACCGGAGAACAGCAGCGCGTGGCAATCGCGAGGGCAATCGCCAGCAGTCCCGATCTTCTGATATTTGACGAGCCCACTGCTTCCCTGGATGGGGAGACGGGAAGAAGAATTCTGGATTTTGTGAAGAAAAACATCCTGAATGAGAGGCGCTGCATCATAATCGTGACTCATGACAACAGAATATTCGAATACGCAGACAGAATAATGAAGATGTCGGATGGGAAGATAATGGACGTCGAAGAGGGAGAGTCAGATGAGGAATAAATTATTGTCCATCCTTTCAATTATAGGCATTCTGCTTGGACTCGTCAGCGCTTACATATACGGCATTGAAAGGAAGCCTCAGCCGCCGGTGTTTAATCCGGCGTCTAATCCTTATGCAAAAGGCATCTATTCCAATGGCATCATCGAAAGCTACCAGGCCAATGGAAAAAATATCAATATATATCCCGAGGTGCCGGGGACCATTACCAAGATCCTGATCGGCGAGGGAGAAAGCGTGCAGAAGGGTACACCTCTTCTCATCATTGACGATTCCGTGCAAAGGGCAACTGCCGAGCAGCAGAAGTCTCAGGCAGAAGCGGCCCTGGCTCTCCTGGAAGAGCTCAGGGCCCAGCCCAGGAAGGAAAATCTGGAAGTTGCAAAAGCCCAGATGGAATATGCGGCTGCAAGCCTCAAGAGCTCTCAGGACCAGCTGGACAAGCAGAGGCGGTCTTATGAAATCAATCCTAAATCTGTCAGCAAAGATGTGCTGGATAATGCAGAGAATGCAGTAAAAGTGGCAAAGGCGAATCTGGAAGTCGTAAGGAAACAGTATGAACTCACAAAGGCCGGTGCCTGGATTTATGACATAAGAAACCAGGAAAAACAATATAACGCTTTATCAAAAGCCTTTGCAGCTTCGGACTCTTTGCTGGCCAAATATACCATAAGAGCTCCGGTGGACGGAGTGGTCCTATCGACAAATGCCGCGGTCGGAAGCTATATATCGACTCAGGGCGCATATGATTCCTATACCCAGGGATTTAATCCCGTGGTCGTTATGGGCAGCTCACAGGCTTATATGGGCGTCAGATGTTTCATCGACGAGATACTTGTTCACAGGCTGCCGCCATCATCGCAGATGAAAGCAAAAATGTTCATAAGGGGCACTGATGTGAGTATCCCGCTGGAATATGTGCGGGTTCAGCCATATGTATCGCCCAAGATTGAATTATCCAACCAAAGGACCGAAAGAGTTGATGTAAGGGTCCTGCCGGTTATATTCAAGTTTGAGAGGCCAAAAAATCTCAATCTCTATCCCGGACAACTTGTGGATGTCTACATAGCGGAAAGATAAATGGAACTTATCTTAAAATCGATTCTAACTCAAAAAAAGCTGTCATTCCCGCAAGCGGAGCGCGTCGGGAATCCTTCTGAAAACAAAGAAAGATTCCGGACAAGCCGGAATGACACCAAAGGGCTTATGACGAATATTTTGATTTTGAGATAGGTTCTGGAAGGGGAAGAGGGTGGCATGCTCCGGAAATCCGTAATTTTGACAACACTCAAAGCGTGGTTGGCAGTTGCGGGAGTGTATGCGCTATTGCTGTTTTCCTTAAACGGTTGTACTGTGGGGCCGGACTTTGTAAGGCCGGAGGCGCCTTCCGTCGACCGCTATACCAGTGAACCCAACCCTGTCGCGACGATTGTCGCAGAAGGCAAAGCGCAGCACTTTGAACCAGGTGGAAAGATTGCGGCGGAGTGGTGGCATCTTTTTAACTCGACGAAACTGAATGACGTGATAACGGAGGCTGTCGCCAACAATCAGAACCTGCAGGCGGCGCAGGCGAGCCTGCGACAAAGTCAGGAAAACCTTAGCGCCGGCTATGGGGTCTTCTATCCCCAAATCGACGCCGGTTTTGGCGCGGCACGACAGAAGTTCTCGGCGGCCAGGTTCGGCGGCAGCTCCACAAGCAGCATTTTTAATCTCTACACTCTTGCGGCAACCGTCAGCTACGCACTTGATATATTCGGCGGCGAACGTCGCAAGGTGGAGAGCCTTGGCGCCCAGGTCGATTTTCAGCGCTACACAGTCGAGGGGACATACCTGACCCTCACAGGCAATATCATTAATACAATAATTTCCAGGTCAGCCTATCTGGAAGAAATTGGCGCGACAGAAGAGCTCATCAATCTGCAGAGAGAGCAGGTCGATATAACCGGGGCTCAGGCCGAAGCTGGCACGGTGCCTTATTTGAATGTGCTCAGTCTCCAAAGTCAGCTGGCCTCTACTGAAGCGACACTCCCCCTGTTCAGGCAAAAGCTCAGCCAGGCCGATCACCTCCTTGCCATTCTGGCGGGACGAACCCCAGCTGAATGGACGCCGCCGGAAATCCGTCTTTCGGATATCACTCTTCCTGAGGAACTGCCCGTATCGCTTCCTTCGGAGCTTGCTCGACGCCGCCCTGACATTCTTGCTTCTGAGGCACAGCTGCATAGCGCAAGTGCCATTGTTGGGGTGGCAACTGCGGCATTATTCCCAAGCTTCACATTAAGCGGCTCTTATGGTTTTGAAAATACTTCTATCAGCAGTCTTATTAAGAAAACCAGCAGCGTCTGGGACCTGGGCGCAAATGTTGCCTCGCCGATATTTCGTGGTGGAACTTTGAGTGCTCAACGGCGTGCGGCAATAGAGTCCTATAATCAATCGCTGGCAAGTTATCGTCAGAACGTCCTGGAGGCGCTTGCCCAGGTCGCCGATACATTGAGGGCTTTGGAGCATGACGCTGAATTTCTAAACGCGGCGTCGAAGGCGCTGAACGCCTCGGAGGAGGCACTCCGGTTGATACAGAGCAATTATCAGAGCGGCACAGTCAGCTATCTGCAGGTCCTTATCGCAAATAGTCTGTACCATCAGGCAAAAATCGGCTATATCCAGGCACAGGCCCAACGGTTTCAAGACACAGTTGCCCTTTTTGTTGCGGTGGGCGGAGGATGGTGGAATAAAGAAGAGGAAAAAGTGCAGACTCCGGCCGCCCCCGGAGTTTTCAGATGACGGCTATTGCTACTACGATGATGAAAAGGCAAGAACCATATTTATCGGGGCATTTATGGGGTTTACTCAAAGGTTAGTTTAGTTTATTCTTTTGTATGGCAAACATTTTAATAATAGATGACGATAAAGGGGTAAGGGATGTCCTTGAGGCTTTCTTTCATGAGGAAGGCTATGATGTCATAGCGGTTGCTGACGGCGAAAGCGGTCTTCGCTTAATGACGCAGATCGAATTTGATATTATTTTTCTTGATCTTGTTATGCCAGGCATGGGCGGCCTTAAGGTGCTGGAAGAGGCGGCCGAACTGAAAATAGAAGTCCCATGCGTAATGATGACGGGATTCGCTACGACAGAGACTGCGGTAAATGCCATGAAACTCGGAGCGATTGACTATATCACAAAACCTTTCAACTTTGAAGAACTCATGATCATTACAAAGAGGGTCT
>JBAIXS010000078.1:0-2114 GCA_037916395.1 Candidatus Sulfobium mesophilum | reverse complement strand
ACTGGGCTGTGCGATTCGAGAAACAACTGCGTCAACTGTTGCTCGCCGGTGAAGATGGCCCATTGATCGAATATACGACGTTGGGTCATGATGCCAGACTGTCGGTCCCAACGCCGGACCACTACTTGCCCCTCCTTTATGTCATTGCTCTGCGGAGAAAGGGTGATTCAATCCGTTTCCCGGTCGAGGGGGTCGACGGAGGCTCGGTCTCGATGCTTGCCGTCCAAATAGGCTGACCCACTGGCTCAATGGCGTGTTCCATCGGAGCGATCACGGAAGGGAGGAGGCTTAGGGTAGGAACCATCAAGTGGGAAAAGGAGTTCCACTGCGCGTTGGCCCGTGTCACCATTCCGTTCATGGTTCGACAGGCTCACCATGAACGAAAATGCATCTTTTGAATTTTAGCAGTTTGCTGAAAAAGTGGTTTTTGTCAGGATGCTCAAAAATGCCCAGATGCACCCATTAAAAGGCACCTTGTCAAGAGAAAAAATTATCCTTTAACGAGGCAAAAAAAGTTTTAAACTACCTCGATCGAGAGAACAACATGCTTTCTGACAAGGCCTCCGAGTTCCCCATCAGCACCATTGCCGCCGATATCCACCGGTGTAGGTTCCAGCGTTCTTTACTGTACCATGCACCCATCAGGATCAAGGCTTTCGATTTCCATCGCACTCGTGAAGATGAGCAGAGAATCAGCGCTCCAAGGAATCTGCAATCGCGTTTCTCTGCTCATCTTCACGAGTCAAGAATTTGCGATCGCATTTCTCCACTGGCTTCACGAGTCGCCCCTGTCCGCTTCGCGGACCCAGATAATCGTCGGTTCCAGGCCGTGTCCACAAGAGATCAAGATTCATGGTTGGGTGCCAGCATTTGTTGGGCTCACGGCGTGGTCAGTAAAGATGGAGGCTCTCGGATATCTACGGGGCTGCAACGGTTGACCAATCAAGGCGGTGGTTGATCCAGCATCTGGCCTGGCTTTCCGTTGCCGCCCCATCGGGTTATCCGAACATTTTGTCCTCCTTGAACTCAACGCCGTCTCTGATGATAAAATACGCGGCCCGGGCTAACTTATGAGCCAGAGCATTATGCGCTACAGCAGCATTGGCTTGATTGAGCTTTCGATCATAGAAAGCGCGGCTCCGGGGGTGTCCCTGACGAGCGTGATCGGCAGCCTCGGAGAACGCCCACGACAGATAGCGATTACCGTTTTTGGTATTGCCTTTGCCCTTCGTTTTTTCATTGCTAGTCCAACGACTGCTTACCTTTCGGCAATACGAAGCATAATGGCCGACATCTTTAAACCGTTCAATCGGTCCCGTTTCCAACAGGATCGTCACCCCCAAGATGACTCCTACGCCTGGAAGAGTAAGCAGCTTGGAAAAGGGTTTTTTCAACACGAGTTTGTTTTGGACGGCCTTCTCGATTCTCTGAATCTGACGGGTCAGAAAGTCAATCGTTTCTTTGCTCGCTTTGCCGGCCAGGGCCAGTTCTTCTTGGTCCTTCAGAAGCTCGGCCGCCGGGTCTTCCGTCAGCTTTTTGAGATCTTTGGAACTAAGCTTGACGGCGTAGTTTCGCATCACGATGTTCTGCAAGCTCAGAATCAGAGAAGTCCGGATTCTAACCAGATGGCTGCGCTTCCTCAAGAGATCTCGAAGGGGACGCTCCTGTTTTGGATAAATGTAGCCTTCGGGCAGAATCTTTAAGGCTAGCATCTGGGCTAACCAGAAGGCATCATGCTTATCATCCGAGTGTTTTAGACCCGAATATTTCTGAATACCGCAAGGATTGGCTAAATGCACAGGATATCCCTTCTCGATCAAATGATCCGCCAGCCAGTACCAATTGAGCGTGGCCTCAATGACAATGCCCTTGATCTGCTCTCGATAGGGCGCAAAGACGTTCTCGATGACTCTTTTGTCGTTCGGGAGTTTGCGGTAAAACACTCGATTCTGTTGGCCATCCACAATACCGACGTGACTGTTGTTTGAATGTAAATCAATGGCACTGTACAATTCCATGGGGCACCTCCTGGGTTGGATTTGGCTTAACCCAAGCATACCAGACAGTTATCTGTCTGACTATGCTTCGAGGTGCCTTTTAATGATTATCAAGGC
>JBAIXS010000077.1:0-2008 GCA_037916395.1 Candidatus Sulfobium mesophilum | reverse complement strand
TGATTTTTCTGCCGAGTACTCAAGATGCAAGCGGGGAATTCCGATTGCCCGTCTCTTCAGACATTACTACTGCGAAGGCGATCATGGGAGATGTCCTTTAAAAAGGATCGAAAAGACAAAGAAAAACAGAGCCTTATGCAGGTCCAAAAATTTCTTAATAATAGAGGAGGGAATATGAAATGCATGCATCTTAAAACAGTCAGTGCAGTATCCTGCTGCAAGGCATCGGAACGGCCTTATGTGCCGAGTCTTTTTGAGCTGGTAGAGTATTGCAGGACAAGAGACCACAGGAAGTGTCCTTTTTATCTGAGAGGAATTGTCGCGACAGGCCGTCTTGAAAGCGACAGCCCTGTGCTGGCATAAGTGGGGCTCATGGACCAGGACAGGTGCCACTCGCACTGTGCGGAAGACATATCAGTAGGCGTGACCTTTATTGACAAAAGGCACGCGGAACTGGTCAATAGGCTGTGTGACCTGAGGGCTGCAATTGAAAAACAGGTATGTAGATACACTATAGACCATGTCCTGGCTTCTCTTGAAGAGCATGCAGAGATCCACTTCTGCGAAGAAGAGCAATATATGAAATATTATGGATATCCTCAATATTCATTTCATAAGGCAAAACACGAGTACTTCGCAACAGAACTGCGTTTTCTCAAAGAAGAGTTGCGAAATATCAGAGCATTAGGATTAACGGGATCATATGAGCTTTCTGTTGAGACTGTGAAGGTGCTGGTCGACTGGATTCACGATCACGTTGTGACGTACGACAAGGAACTCGGCACATTTCTGAAACAGCAAAGCGCCCAGGACATTGACGGCATTTCTTCTTCCTGTGAAAGTATGGAGCGTCTTACTGAAAGTATCGTTACCATATGTTCTATCTGCTATAAAATACGCGGCAAGAAAGGCTTGTGGAGGAAAAAAGAATATTACACGATGATTCGGCGGGACCTTGGTTATTCCCACGACATATGTCCCGAATGTCTTCAGAAATATTATGCCGATCTATTCGAAGAGAAAAGATAGTTGCCTTTGATGGGAAATTCTTCTTAGTAATTTAACCTCTTCTTAATAATACAGTAACATTCTGCATGATATCGTAAAGCATGGTTTTA
Source organism: Candidatus Sulfobium mesophilum (assembly GCA_037916395.1). Taxonomy (GTDB): domain Bacteria; phylum Nitrospirota; class Thermodesulfovibrionia; order Thermodesulfovibrionales; family UBA6898; genus Sulfobium; species Sulfobium mesophilum_A. The sequence continues at coordinate 890 of JBAIXS010000077.1, read as the reverse complement.
GCGGCCTTCAGTCTGGCGGTTTGCATAATCGCTTTGCTCACTATGCTGATAAGAAAGCCTAATGTTTACGCATTTCATCTGATAGAAAGGGTGTTCGGAGGTCCTCCGCATTGCAGCAGATGCAGCAGAAGAAGAAAATGAGATGAACAGGGGGTAAAAGAACATGTAACACAATATTAACCTTTCTGTAACATAGTTGTAACAAAAGATGTATATTCTAATTAAGACAAACAAGGAGGAACTATGAAGATATTTTTTAAAATAGCTTTGGTATTGGCAATCATGCTGTCTTATACCCATGTTTATGCGGCGGAAACACTTAACGGGGCTGGGGCGACATTTCCCTATCCTGTATATTCAGCGTGGGCTTTCGACTACAATAAAGTGACAGGCATGCAGCTCAACTATCAGTCTATAGGCTCCGGCGGTGGCATCAGACAGATCACGGAGAGGACCGTGGATTTTGGCGCCTCCGATGCGCCCCTGAAGTCAGAGCAGCTTAGCAAGGATAAGTTGCTACAGTTTCCCGCGGTTATCGGAGGCGTTGTCCCGGTAGTAAACCTTCCGGGAATAAAAGCGGGGCAGGTAAAGCTCGACTCCGACGCAGTCTGCAAGATATATCTGGGCGAAATAAAGAAATGGGATGACCCAAAAATCAAGGCTTTGAATCCCCAGGTCAAACTGCCTAACATCGATATTACTGTTGTCCACAGGTCTGATGGTTCGGGGACAACGGCCATATTTACGAATTATCTCAGCGGCGTCTGCCCTGACTGGAAAAGCAAGGTGGGGGCAGGCACCTCGGTCAATTGGCCTGTCGGCATCGGCGGCAAGGGAAATGAAGGGGTTGCTAACTACACAAAGAGGACGGCCGACTCCATCGGGTATGT
>JBAIXS010000076.1:0-17603 GCA_037916395.1 Candidatus Sulfobium mesophilum | reverse complement strand
GTTGCTCCTGTCCGCCGTCGCGCAGGCAGCACAGATGCAGAGGATGATTATCGCCAGGAAAATCAGGATTCTGTTCAAGCTATTCGCCTCCCAGCATAAAGATTTATTCTCACTATTTATAAGCCATGCTTAGCCTGCTGTCAAGTTCACACCGGCTGCGTAATACCGGCTAAGCACAATTCTGCCATTCAGGACGCTAAATTCGACGATAAGAAAGTCTATTAAGCCGACAACCATATCGACAATTATATGCTGTTTCGTGATAAGAAAAACCAAGTATAGGTTTCCTGAGGAAGCCTATCCGCCTGTGAAGACGGGGCGGAAAGCGGCGGGTCTTGAATTATGAAGACCGCCGAGTTCCCGAAGGACAGCCCTTTGGTATGCTCGGCCTTTTTTAGTTTAAAGCCAATCTGGTAATAGGTTTAATGCGAATGGATATTCAAAGATTGAATCAACAAAAAGGGCCCGCAGAAATGCGGGCCCTTGATTTTAGATGGTGACAGACAACTGAATCACAGTGCTATACAATCAGTGTGCTTTACTGTGACAAGGGCTGCTGCCCATTCTCAAAATCAGCAGCTTCGGCCAGCCCTACCTGTTTCAAAAGTGATGCCCTTTGATTGCGTAAATCCGCATCATTGGGCGACGCCTCGATCATCCTGGATAGCGCTTCAACAGCATCATACCAAAAGCCCTCGCCCGCATAAATATTGGGAGCGCTGCGGCTGTCCGCTTCCTTGAGTTTTGCCGAAAGCGACGGCTGTGGGGCAACGAAAGATAGTATGCCACCGGCCATAATATCCTTGGAGCGGTGCTCGCTGTCGGGAACGAGGGTCACAAACCACTTATATAGGACGTCAGAGCGCAGCTTGACGCCGTAATCGGCGAGGCAGATGGACTGGATGCCGCCCTTATCAGGATTTTTCAACATCCTTTCCATAAGAGGTTTCACCGCATTTTTTTCAGTAATAGTCAGTTCGACGGCAAAGGTAGTCGGTTTTGAAATGTACCAGTAAAGACAAGGCTGTTCCTTTGTTGTATACCCGACATGGTCCGGTGCAAGTACCAGGAGAGAGAATGATTCCCTCTCAGTCGCCCCCCTTGTTCCGCCGCCAATCCTGCCGGCCGGCGCCCCGCGTAACGGTGGTTTGTATACGGGTATGCTTGTGGCTGACTGGGCAGTGCTTGTTGTCTGAGTCTGACTTTTAGGTGCTGCTGTTTCGGCGCCGGCAGACACCGGCAATGCCGAGATAAGTCCCAGGATAATCATGCTTCTAAAAATATTCATTGGAACACCTCCTCCTTGATTGTGCGGGGACATGAGCAATCTTCACCCTGCACCCGGTAGACTACAATTTTCTGCTCCTTTCCTTTTAGGTTTACAGCCCCGATTTCTTCTGTGTTATAACGGCCATTGAGGTACTGCAAGGTCGAATCGCCAATCAGGATGCGGCAAAGTGTATCTTTGCCAACCTCCTTGTCAAAGCTTTCCAGCCGCGAGGCGATGTTGACCGTATCACCTATTGTAGTGTATTTCATCCGCTGCGAGCTTCCCAGAAGCCCTCCCACAACAGGTCCTGTGAAAATGCCCACGCGCATACCAACCGATGGGAGCCCTTTTTTATTCCAGATCGCATTGAGGCGGTATATTTCCTTTTCCATGGCAAGAGCGCAGGCAACGGCATTCATGGCGTCCGCGCGCACTTCTTCTTCATTTTTTCTGGGCAGCGGCACCCCGAAATCCGCCTTGATCCCGTCGCCTGAATAGCTGTCAACAACGCCGCCATGTGCCATGATGAGGCCGGCCATTGCTTCCATGTAGGTATTCAGCCAGTCGATAAGATCCTGGGGGGCCATCTTCTCAGAGATCGTTGTAAAATTCCTGAGGTCCGAGAAAAAAGCCGTGACTGTCATATCCTTGGAAGCAGGGCGCCCATCGTCCAGAAATTGGTCCCTCTGCTGCCAGATCATTTCAGCCACCTCTTTTGATACAGATTTGGAAAAGATATGCATCAGCATGGCCCGTTCTCTTTTTTCAAGTCCCGTCATGTAGGCCATGACGCCGACTGCAGACATGATGAATGAAAGTGACGGAGGCACCACGGGAATCCACCAGTGAGCAAGAAAGGCAAAATAGCTCGCGACAAAAAGAACAAGCAGGCCGCCTGTCATAAGTATTGAAAGGCGCCGTGCCGAGCGGATATAAAACCCCATAACGCTTCCTATGAAACACCACGTGAAAAGCCAGATGAGTTTCTGCTTTTCCTCTGGTGTCCTTATCGGCGGCACGCTATCAAGGGCAAACCTGAGCAACTGGCTTGCAATTCGCCCGTGAACAACACTCCCCGGAGTCTGCTGACGTTCGCCCAACCCTCTGCTCAGTGGCGTATAAAAAAAGTCTTTGACGCTCTCTGAATTGGCCCCCACAAGGATAATCTTATTGGCGATGGCTTCGACCGGAATCCTGCCAGACACCAGGTCCGAAAATGAGTAGGTTTGAAAAGAACTGTCGGCGTCCTTAAAGTCGAGAAGGAACTGGTAGCCTCCAACATCTGCCCTTACATACCCTCCGTCGTTCTCTCCTAAAGGCGGTATCGTTATTTTATTAAGTCGAACGTATTGTGGATTAGCGGGATCGGGCCGGAGAGCAACACCTTCTGCTTCCAGATAGAGAGAGGCCAGTTTCATGGCGAAAGAGTTATACGAGTTCCTGCCATCATCCATAAATAAAAGTCCCCTTCGGACTATGCCTCCGGAATCGACAACTATATCGACAAACGCAGCCTGCTCCGTGTCCTTGATGGCAGCCAATGGTGCAATGCCCTTCTCGCCGAATGTCATCGCCCCTATGATGTTCGGGTTGTTGAGGAAAAGGCTGGTCAATTCCTTATTGCCGGGCGGCACAGGAATGTCCCGGTAAATATCAACGCCAATGGCCCGCGGTTTTCCCTTAAGGAGGACCTTAAGTGCGGCGGCGATAGTCTCGTCAGTTAGCGGCCAGCGGCCTATCTCCTGAATATCCTTTTCCGATATCTCAATGATAGTGATCCTTTGGTTCTGCCGGGAGAGCTTCGGCTCCATGCGGATAAACCAGTCATAGGCAGAAAGCTCCAAAAATTCAAGCCCCCCCTTTTTTTGCACCCAGACCATTAACAGAAAGACTAGCAGGCTTGCCGCCGGGATGAAAACAAAAGGTTTCTGGATGAATTTGCGGAGCGGACTCATTGTCAACAGTCAGGTCATAGCCAATTGTTGATCAAAAGAAAAGGCGCCCAGTAGCCCGGGTGATCATAACGCTGATCGTTTAAAAGCTTCAGCTGGGCTGCCCGAAGCGCTTCAGCCCTGGAAGTGGACGGATTCCTCAGCTGCCGGTAAAATTCTACAACCAGTTCATAGGAGGCGGGGTCATTTATGTGCCATAACGTTGCGAGTGCGCTTCCGGCGCCGGCACGCACGGCAACGCCGGCAAGGCCCAGAGCTGCCCGGTCATCACCGGCTGCGGTTTCACATGCGCTCAGGACAAGCATATCGAGGGGCTCTTCGCGGAACTTAAAAAGCCCTACATCCTGCGACAACCGGTCCATCGTGAATTTCCCATCGTACGCAAGAATGAAGGTATCCCCTATGTTGGCACCGAACTGCCCGTGCGAGGCAATATGGATGATACTGAAGGGCTCTTTCTTTAGTTCGTCTTCCACTTTGGGCAGGCGAAACTCATCATTTAAGAGCATCTCCCCGCCGTAAAGGTCCTTGATGGATTTAAGCTCCTCGCCAACGTAGGGCAGGCCGGGAAATCCCTGCACCGGCTGGGTCAGGCCCAAATAGAGAACCTTCGCCTGCATGCTATTAAGCGGGTGGGGGTCACTAAGATAAAGGCCCGGAGTAATTGCGATCGCAAAACGATTTACGAGAAATTGCCTGCCGTCGTGCAACGCAGCCATGGGTATAGTCCTTAGCGGGCCATCCGGCACAAATACAAGAGTGTCCGGCTTAACGGCTTCGAGGTCATTTTCAAGAGGCCTGATGATCCAGTCATAGAGCTTTTGGGCATGGGGGAGAAACTCCCATGTGCTTCGTTTAACCAGGGTCTTGCGCATTGCCCTAATCTCTTTTGTCAACTCATCGATGCTGACGGCGAGGGTAAACCTCTTAAGTCGGCCCGCGAAGCTAACCAGCAGTTCCGCCCGGTCTGAAAACAGGACGGGATATACCACGACTGTCTTTTTCGAAACGACATCAAGCTTCTTTTCAACGGAACGGGCGGCATCCACGCAGTCGTCCCTGAAGTACTCCCTCAACTCCAACACCTTCAAGACTTCGAGGGTATCTCTGGCCTCAGCCAGATAGGGCTCACTGGTTTCCCCTTCACGGAGTCTGGAGGACCGTTTGAGAAGCAGGTCTACCATTTCAAGACAAACTACGCCAGCTGTCTTTTGATACGACGACTCAGGATTAGCATAGCAGGAGGACATCTCTTCACGGACAGCCTGCAGGTCGCGGATCGCAAGCCTGTAGGAAGCAATCGCCTCATCCAGTTTGCCCAGATGAACAAGGATCCGTCCATCCTGCCAGTGCCATCTATACAAGGCCTCAGTGGCATTGCTTTTTTGTGCGGCAAAGATGGCTCTTCTGGTCAGTTCAATGGCCTCTTGGTATTGATGTTCATCTTCATAGAGTTTGCCGAGATAACCGTATGCGTAGGAGACGGTCCTCTGGTCGTTCATCCTCTGCGCCACGACAATGGCGTCACTAAAGGAACTGTATGACTGCTGCGCCAATGACTGGTTCTGCTCCGGCAGATGAGCGCGCAGATCAGAGTATATAATGCCGGCATTGATGAGACTATGCGCCTTGGCATAGGAATCATCCGCGGCGCGAAGCAGGGCAGTTGCCTTCTGAAGCAGCATAGCGGCATCGGCATACCTGTCTGCTCTGAAGGCGGCTGTTGCTCCATTGACTATAGCCTCGGCAGCCAAACCAGGCTTGCTCGCCTTCTCTGCCTGAGAAGCGCATTCCGCATATATTCCCTGCGCCTCAGAGTACCGTTTCTGAGCGCTGCGCAGATTCCCGAGGTTGTTCAGGATGACTGCAGCCAAATCCTGATATCCTGATTCCCTTGCTACAGCCAAACCTTCATTAAGAAACTTGCCTGCCAGTTCCTCATTTCCCATCGCGAGGTGTACATTCCCGATTGCATCCAGAGCTGCTGCGCTCTGACGACCATCATGTAATTCTCTGGCCAGGGCCAGTGCCTTTTCCGCAGCCGCGAGGGCCTTCCTTTGCTGTCCCGTAAACAGACTGGCCTGCGCCAGCATAATGAGCGCCTCGCATCGCTTGGGGCCATTTGATTCTTTCTCATAAGAACGCGCGGCAGCGTCGAAATTAGCAACGGCATCGCCAAAGGCCCCCTGACGAAATGACAAAGCTCCCCGCTCCATAAATGCTGCCGGCCCATCAGCATTGACCGGAGTAGCCATCCCTGGTTTCAAGCCGGCATCCTCTGCTGATAAGGCAGGACTGACAGCCAGGCTGCAAAAGACTATGACCATCGCAAAAAGAGAGTACACAACCGGCAAGGAAATGGGGCCGGGGATTGAGAATGCTTTTTTCATGGCGCTTGCCCTTGATTTCAAGAAGATTGTCTTAACTAAGTATCCCATAATATTTACCTAGAAATAGCCGGTAAGGGCGATTTGGAAATGAATACCCCGGTCCTGGAGATTCTTATCCTGAAAATCCAGATGCCTCAGGGCATGCCCCCAATAGATCTCAGCCTCGGGTTTCAGTTTGAATGCTGATTTCATCGGCGATGCCGCCCACCTGAGCCCCAGCCCGACACTGGAAATATCTGACGGACCTGAAGTCGGGACTTTAACGTTGGACCCGCTGCCATAATCGCCGAACAGACAGAACTGAAGATAATCTGCCCATCGTTTGTTCTGGATAAGCGGTATACGGGACTCCAGCGATGCGATAAAGGCCTGGTCTCTGACAAGCAGGTTCTCCCGGTACCCCCGCACAGTGTACCTGCCGCCGATGCCGACCTGCTCTACGGGGAGGAGGGAATCAGTCGCAAGTTGAACATCTGCCCTGGCCAGCAGTTGAATATCACGAGAGTCAAGAACCCGCGCCCATTGAACTTGGCCAAGCCAGGCAAAGAACTGTCCATCGGGCAGATTGCTGCTGTCATGTACTGTCGCGCCGAAGGCATCCAGTCCGAATGAGAAACGTGATCTTGCCGCAATAACCTGCTTTTGCGTCCTGTATGTCCATTCCTGCGCAAACCGCAGCGGGACAACCTTTGATTTACCGTCAATCACACCTGGATAAAAAGAAAACGGCTCCCCGGAAAGCGAGGTTTTGTTGTCTTCATATTCTGTTGAGATCGCAAGCGCAAATTCCTGGTTGAGGGTCCGATAGACCGGCTGGCGCAATGTAAATTCAAAGGTATCCGATTTGCTTACGATGTCGAGCGGACCGAAAACCGCATCGACAACCTTGGTGTCATTCTTTCTGTATCTGAGCAGCAGCGTTGTATCGCGTGCATTAATGGGAACCGCATACCATGCGTCGATCATGGGGTGGAGCCCATCTGAATGACCATAGGTGAAACTCAGGATATCTCCATGGCCAGTGAGGTTCTGATGGGCAAGAGTGACCATCTCTCTCTCCGAACCAACCGTCGGCGCCTCGTAGTTGTCAAACGCAACCGACAGAGAAAACGGGGGCTTTTCTTCAACTCGCACCGTCAGCTCGCTCTCGCCCGGGTGAGCACCCGGTCTCAGCTCAGCATGGATGCGCTCTATTCTCTGGTCCTGCTGGAGAAGCTGGAGCCGGTCCTGCAAAGGGAGGATATTGACCGGTGCTCCTGTGCCGAGGGCTATCCTATTTCGAAGGAAGGACTCCTGAAACCACTTGTTTCCCTCGACCGTTATTGACGTCAGTTTCCCTTCGATAATCCTCATAGTGACGACGCCATCGACCACAGTCTGATCCGGAATCACAGCCCCTGAATTAATATACCCCTTGTTTACATAAAGAAGTGTCAGAGCCCTGCGGAGCGACTCGAGGTCTTGCATCGTCACGCTGCGGTTTTCATAAGGGGCTGTAAGCCTGGCGATATCTTCCGGAGTGAAAACCGTGCTGCCCGTGACGACTATCTTACGCACGAAAACACTTCCAGCAAGCACCCCCGCGGATTCCTTTTCAGGCGCTGGTGGAGCAGGGAGCGTCACGGAGGGAGGAGCGGCGGGAGGTGTTTGTTCGAGGAGTTCGGGACGCTTCTCGCCGGGACGGCCGGTGTAATCGAGGGTAGGCAGATTCTGGCCGTAAGCCGAAATGCTTGTCAGGAGGGCCATGAAAATTAGCATGGCGCAAAGCTTCAGATGCGCACTCTGTAACCTCTCAGATTTTCTGATCATCGCTGAGATTCAATAAATCCTTTCTCATCCATACATTGTTTTTCCTGGTAAAAAATCAGTACGTAAAGCCCGGCAGGACATTGCCGGGTTCGATTGGCAGTCCGTCACGACCGCCGACAACAAAACTGCTGTACTTGCCTTCACGGGTCCTGGCGATGCATCGCTCCCTAAGCAGGGCAGTGGCGCTGACAAAGTCAGTGGATAGGGGGCTCACAAGGCCTGTTATATTGGTGATGGCCGCCTGAATATCGACCGTGCCGCTTATCCCAAGGGCCGAGGATGCATCGACAATGCTCTCCGGATCTTGCAAGACAGTATCGGCAACTATTTTAATGTTGCCCCCCTTGCCTTCATAGGCATTGGCGACGATACGGCTTTTATTCAAAATGACATACTGCGGATCGATCGTGATATTGCCTCCTGTCGTCTGAGGCCCTCCGCCCACGCTTGCGGTAATCCCGCTGTTAAGAAGGTTTACCTTGTACAGGGCATTTATTGTTATGTTCCCTCCATCTGCCTGCGCTGCATCTGTGTTGACTGAACTCTCTCTCATATCAAATGTATTTGAAGCAGTGAGATTAATGTCCCCGGCATTGCCTTTACCTGAACTTGCTGCCGAGATTAAAGTTCCATCCTGCAGATCCAACTGCTGCGTCTTTATCGTAATGGCGCCACCCGCTGCTATTTCAGCAGCAGTCGTCACAGAACCCTCATTGCACTGGAAGACGTCACTGGCCATAATTGAAATGCTTCCCCCTTTGCCCTCGCCCCAGCTTGCAGATGATATCGATGCACTGGCTGCTCTTTCAGCTTCTGCGGCACTCATCCCATGTTCGGCAAGAAATTTTCTGAACCCGTCATTTAAGCCGGAGATGAGAACACTGCTGCTATATATCTCAATACTGCCTCCATTACCGGAACCGAAAGTTTCCGTAGAAATTCTGGCTCCATCCAGCACCTTGAGGCTATTGGCGGAAATCATGATATCCCCCGCGCGCCCATCACTAAGTGCTTGGGAGGCTATGCCTGAAGGAGATAAGGCTGAATTGCCATGTACGTCTACGAAGGGTTCAGGGTTCACTCCGGACATCTCAACACTGTCCGATTTCACGCGCACGTTACCGGCATTACCTGAGCTAAATGCACTGCCCAGGATATTGGCGCCATTCAACAATTTCAGGCTGCCGGAATCTACTTCGATGTTTCCGGCCTGGCCGGAACCGAATGAACCTGACGTAACTGAACCCCTGTCTGTTAAAAGGATGTTGCCCGCCACTAAGCGCAAATCTCCTCCGCGTCCATCCTTGGTCGCCGTCGATAAGCCCGTAAAGTCTTGCCCGAATGGATCAGTTGTACTCTTGGCGCCTATAATGTTCACATCCCTGGCTGTAATATCCAGATTTCCGCCATTCCCCGTCCCGAAAACAGATGAGGCAAAAATACCGCCTTTCTCACTCACTTCCAGACTTTTAGCCTGAATCGAAATGTTTCCTGCATTACCAGGAGCATTATAAAGGGAACTGCCAACCGAGCCTCCATTTGTTACTTGCAAGGTATCCGCCACGATGTTGATATTTCCCCCCGTACCACTTGCATAAGTTCCGATCAACCGGGCATCGATAGCTGCATTGATGTCTGATGGACTTACACGATCATCAATGACTACCCCGGAGATTAATATGTTTTTTGCATTTATCTCCATATCTGCACCAGGTCCTGTGCTATAAAGAACCGTAGAGACCTTGCCCCCATCCAAAATCTGCAAGTCGTTCGCAGTCAGTTTTAACAGCCCCCCTTTTGATCCGTATCCTGTTTGCGCAGCAAGGCCCGAAAGACATCCGGAACAATTAGGGACGTTGGTGATATTTTTGGCGGAGATCACCACATCGCCGGCTGCAATGTCAACAATGCCACCGCTGCCAGTTCCGAGACCGTTCGATGATACGGATCCTCCATCCAGCAATTGTAAGGAATTTACACGCACCGTTACATTGCCGGCATCGCCGCTGCTCTGCGCCGCTGTATTTATAAAAAATCCGTTCCTTGCTGTCAGGCTGTCTGCGGTGATGTAAACATCTCCGCCACGCCCCGATCCAAAGGCCCGCGAGCCAATGTCCCCGTAAAAGCCCTGGCTTGCGTAAAGACTGCTGGCAGGGTCGTCATCGCCTAATTGTATGTTCCCCGCAGTAATGCGCACATCCCCTGCACGCCCCGCATTAAAGCTTGAAGAAGCTATCTCAGACCCATTAGTGAAAAGTACGTTGCCCGGCACGTTTATCTCAACAGCCGTCCCGGGATGATCGACTTCACCGCGCGTTGCCGCATTGACAAAGGTATCATCCAGATGCAACTGCTCAGCAGAGATTTTAATAGTACCCCCGGGGTTCCCGCCGGCCTTTATATTAGCATCCTTAAAAAATAGCGTACCTCCTTTGATAACTATGGTCCCCGCCGGATCCACATCATAGTTGCTTCCTTGGACATTAAGAACTGACTTATCAGAGATTGTTAAGCTTCCCATGCCTGCAAATGACATTACGCCGCTTGAATCGCTCAGACTTATCTCACCAGGAGAAGCAACGCTAGTGAGGTTAATCCTCCCGCCAGGCGCCCATAAAAGGCCGCCAGTGATATCAATGCCGCCACCAACCATAGACACTGTCTTGCCAACAGGAACCTGCAGCAGGCTCCCCTGTATAGAAATCGCAGCCGGATTGTTGTTCAAAAACCCGAAAGCAGAAGGCGGAGCAGTAGTCAGAACGCTGGTCGCAACCGGGTTGACATTAATAACCCCTTCGCTTCCCAACCGAAGAAAGTCCGCCGTGCTTACATGAAATGAGCCACTCACATCAAGGGTTGCATTTGCACCAAAAAGAAAGCCGGATGGATTCAGCAAGTATATATTAGACCCTGGAATCGTCGAGCGAATGAGTCCATCAATCATCGATTGCCGGCCTCCGGTGATCCTGCCCACAATATTCTCAATCCCATTTGGGCCGTTGAAACTCGCTGAATCACCTGTCCCCACGCTAAAAAGTCCAAAACTTTGAAAAAGATTGCTCCCCCTGATTGTGCCTCCATCAATGTTGTAAACCTTTCCGTTCTGGGTTACCTGAGTCCCCAGCGTGCCGTCAGACGTTATATTGGTGAAAACTGCAGCATAGCTAACATCAGGCAGAACACTACAAAGCAGGCATCCGCTCACAAGGAAAGAACCGATGAAGAAAGAAATAACAGTCTTATAATTATGTGTCAAAGTCATCTTCTGTCCCTCCTCGATCTTAAAAAAACAAAGAGCCATCCCCAATTACTCTTCATCGAAAAAATCAATTGCCAACTCATGCTTGAGGATCCGACGTCAGATTTCAAAACCTGGTCCGCGAATAAAAAAATTAACAATCAATCACCCGAACTTTATAAGAAAAGACTGCAGATATAAAAAGGACCCGCTGTTCAAAGCAATCTTGTATGAATATTCCATATAGATACTACTGTAAGACTCATTTGTCAAGATCAAGCGGTAATTTTAGTCTGAAATGCGCAGCGCAAAGATTGAGAAATTAAAAAACGAACCGCTACCAAACCGCAAACCGTGGAATTATTCCCCAAGTGGCAGTGCAGATATACGGCAAGTATTTGGGTTACAAGGGATTAACTTAGAGTGTTCTGGTCGGGGCGAGAGGATTCGAACCTCCGACCCCCTGCTCCCAAGGCAGGTGCGCTAGCCAGACTGCGCTACGCCCCGAATTTTATAGGTTACAGAACTGCCGACGAAAAAGTCAAACCAAAGCGTTTTTTCTGTCAAAGCGTCTTTTCCCCAATACAGGTTGAAAATGGAACCCATTTAATTTATCATTCCTTATCGCCTGATTTTGCGGGCAGTCTCAATTTTTTCTGAAGGAGAGAGACCATCTCATCCATCATTATCGACGGCTATAACCTGATAGGCACCACTCACGGCGACCTGAGCGTGCACAGGGAAAAGCTGATACTCCATCTCTCGGACTACCGAAAGCTGAAGGGTCATGATATCACCGTTGTGTTCGACGGTTGGAAATCGGGCGGCGCCAGGGAAGAGATCCTTAAGACCGGAGGCATTACCGTCATTTATTCCAGGCTTGGCGAAAATGCAGATTATGTGATAAAGAGGATCATAGGACGGGAAAAAAGAGAATGGATCGTAGTTTCCTCAGACCGAGACATTGCAGCCTTTGCCTGGACGAACGGCTGTGTTTCAGTCCCCTCTGACCGCTTCATGACTGCCATTAACAGGGCGGGTCGGAATCCTGAGGGTGAATACGAGCTCCTGGACAAAGATGAGGACGAGGGGCCCGAAGCGCGTCGCGGAAAGGGAAATCCAAGAATGCTTTCTAAAAAAGAAAAGGCGCTGACGAGGGTGCTGAGGAAGTTGTGATCAGAAAAATCCTGGGGGATATCAGGCCGGCTGATTCCCTCAATCTTATGTTTCTTTTTTTCTTGAGTGGAGTTGTCTTTATTTTCAGAAGCAGGCTCAGCAACCCCGGTCGCCTTGCGCTTTTGTATCTTGTGCTTTTAGCTGTGCAGGTAATGCTTATGAAGACCAAAGACAGCAATGCCCTGGTGCGATGGGTATATGACCTGATTTTTCCTACTATATGCATACTTATTGTATTCGACAGCCTTGAAGGCCTTGTCCATTGCATCAACCCGCGGGACATAGATCCTCTTCTTATAAAACTCGATTATGCTATGTTCGGTTTTTACCCGACTGTGATGGCCGAAAAGTTTATGTACCCTTTTCTTACGGACATCATGCAGCTGGCGTATTCGAGCTACTACTTTCTTCCTGTAACGCTTGGCGCATTTCTTAAGATTAAAAGGGAAGATTGTGCTTTCGACCGCTCGCTTTTTTTGATCATGTTATGTTTTTATCTGTCGTATGTAGGCTATATGCTTATGCCGGCGATAGGGCCCAGGTTCACTATAAGCCACCTCCAGAGCAGCGAACTCAGAGGCTATGTCATCGCCGGTCCCATCCAGGAGCTTTTAAACCGGCTTGAAGGCGTCAAGCGCGACGCATTCCCCAGCGGGCATACAGGGGTTGCGCTCACCGTGCTGTATCTGTCTTATTTCCATGCGAAGCGTCTTTACAGGGTTTTCCTGCCCTGCGTAGTCATGCTTATCTTATCTACTGTTTACTGCAGATATCATTATGTGGTAGATGTATTAGGAGGGATTTTGCTGGCAGTTGTCAGTATACTTTTTGGAGAGGCATATTATGGATACAGGGCAAAGAGAATCGATATTAATCGTTGAGGATGAGAAAAAAATCTCCGAGATCGTCCGCGCCTATCTCGAAAAGGAAGGATACAGGGTAAACCAGGCTGAGACAGGCGAGCAGGCGCTGAAGTTCATTAAGGATACGGTTGACCTCGTCATTTTAGATCTTATGCTCCCGGATATTCAGGGCGAGGACCTCTGCAGGATAATACGTGAAGGATCAGATGTGCCGGTGATAATGTTGACCGCCAAGAGCGGCGAAGAAGAGAGGATAAAGGGTCTTGGAATAGGCGCCGACGACTACGTAGTCAAACCCTTCAGCCCAAGGGAACTCGTTGCAAGGGTAAAGGCGCAGTTAAGAAGGGCAGGGCGGGCGAAAAAGAAGCTTCTGAGCTATAACGCCGGCACGTTGAAGATCGATGTCAGCAATCGCGAAGTCTTCATAGACGGCGTGGCGGTTATCCTTACTCCCACGGAATACAAGATACTGCTGTCTCTTGCAGAGCAGCCCGGATGGGTGTTTTCACGGGAGCAGTTGGTAACTATCGCGCAGGGGTTCGACTTCGAAGGATACGACAGGACGATAGATGCCCACGTCAAAAACCTCAGACATAAGATAGAGAAAGATTCACGGGAGCCTGATTTTATCAAAACGGTATATGGAGTAGGATACAAATTTACAGGTATCCCCGATGCGGACTAAACTCTTTTTTGCCTTCCTGGCCGTAATCGTTGTTGCACTTGTATCAAATATCATCTTCGAGAGGTTCATTTCCGATGACTTTGATGATTACGTCAGCGGAACGAAAGAAGACAATCTCTACTGGATACTGGCCACCGTTGAAGGGAGTTACACCGACGGCCGTTGGGACAAGACGGCGCTGCACGATGCTGTCCACTGGGCGACGATGCTTGGTTTCGATGTGAAGATCACAGATGAGAAGGGGAAAGAGTTGGCTACATCGAAAGGAGCGCTGACGATGCTGTCTCAGCCGATGAGACGAAGAATGGAAGGCATAGTGGATATTAACTCGGCCAGGGGGGATTACGAGCACTATCCTCTCTACGTTGAGGGCAGGGAGATAGGAACGATTTACGCCAGGCAGCTCGGAAGGATCGGAAGCGTGAACGAGAAAGAGACTATATTCAGGAAAAGGGCCAGAGAGTTTCTCTTTATGTCCTTTGCGATGGCGGGAGGAGGGGCTCTGTTTATGGCGGTTATCTTCGCTCTCTTTCTGTCTCAGCCTCTGAAAAGGATGAAAGAGGCTGTTGAATCTTTTGCAAAAGGCGATTTTAGTGTTCGGGTCAGAGCCGGTGGAAAAGACGAAATCGGCAAGCTGGGAGAAAGTTTCAATTTTATGGCTGAGGCGCTTCAGAGGGAAGAGGCGCTGAGACAACACCTGACATCCAATATAGCCCATGAATTGAGGACCCCGCTTGCGATCATGAAGGCTCATGTGGAGGCGATGATTGACGGAGTGTTGGAGAGCCGGGAGCAGGGACTTGAAAACATGCGGCTTGAAGTCGAAAAACTGATTGGTCTTGTTGAGGGCATCGAGGACATGACCAAGGCCGAGGCAGGTTTTTTTTCAGGGAGGAATTTTACGGAGATCGACCTCGGCAAGTTTCTTTCTAACATCGCGGAAAAGCTTATGCCTCTTGCGTCAGAAAAAGGGCTTGCCATGAATGTCGTGCCGGGCAAAACTCTTCGCGCCGTTACCGATCCTGAAAAACTTGAGAAAATAGTCCAGAACGTTATCACTAACTCAATCAGGAATACCCGGCACGGGGGGATGACCATCGAGTACGGAAAGGACGGGGAAATGTTTTTCGTGGAAGTCAGAGATACGGGCAGCGGCATACCGCGAGATAAAATTGAAATGATATTCAAGAGATTTTACCGCGGCGAGGATTCAAAAGGCATAGGGCTGGGACTTTCGATCGTCAAGGAACTGGTAGATGTCATGGGCGGCCGCATTGACCTCAGAAGCCGAGTCGGAGAAGGAACCGTGTTCAGAATATGGCTGCCGGCTGGTGAAAACAGGAAATGAATATTCCGTTTAAAAAGACCAAAGACGGTGTATTAATAGAGGTGAAGGTTGAGCCGCGCTCTTCAAAAAAAGGTCTGTCGGGCATTATGGAAAATGTCCTGAAGGTGAAATTGACCGCTCCTCCCGTTGAGGGAGAGGCAAACGAACAACTGATAGAGGTCATCGCTGAACTGACGGGGGTGCGGAAATCGGATATCAGAATTGTAAGAGGGCTTTCTTCCAAGAGGAAGGTTGTTGAGATCAGGGGGATTGAGAGCATATGATTTAACATAATTTCTTCATATTTTCTTCATTAGTAGAAAGTAGCATTACATGAAAGGGTTGATGATGTTTAGAGCTATATTTTTTGTAACAGTGACCATTATTTTTTTGTCGATGCCTTATTTTGTCTATGCGGAGGAAAACAATGTTACCCCTTACGGGGATTATTGCAAAGATTGTACTATTTACGGCACTTGCAAAGAAGTCATCCCCCCGAAGGCTGCTATGATGGCACTTGACAGATATTACAGGGAAAAAGGCTACAGGGTCGGCGCTTTTTATCACAAGGGAAGGTTTGTGGAAGCCGTGATTTTCAGAAACAACCGTCAGGTGGACGTGGTGCTGTTCGACCGAAAAACAGGAAGACTGCGCTCTATTTACTGAATACATTCAAATTCCATTTCAGGGGGTTACTTATGAAGAAGTTGATGGTCGTCGCTGCTGTTATGATGTTATTGCTTGTCTCGGCAGGCTTTTCCTATGCCATGATGTGCGACAAAGGCATGGGCGGAGGCATGGGGATGGATGGTGGACATCCGATGCTCGAGAAGATGAAGTCTCTCGGGCTTGATGAGAAACAGACCGCCGAGGTAAAGGCAGTGCATCTGAGGGTTATGAAAGAGATGGTCAAAAAGAGGGCCGAGATGCAGGTTGCGCGTATTGAATTAAGAGAGATTCTAGGCATGGACCCTGTTGATATGAAGGCTGCAGAGGCAAAGATCAGACAGATAGAGGCACTGCGCGGGGACATGCAGATGATGCATATCCAGGCCCGGGAAGAGGTCAAAGGCAAGCTAAGCCCGGAGCAGAGAAAGAAATTTGAAGCCATGATGCCGATGATGATGCACGATGGCATGATGGGTGGATGCGGATGCGGCATGCCAGGCAAAATGAAAAAAGGAAAAGGGCACGGAATGCAGGGTACGGGCATGAGGGGTCATGGCTGCGATTACGATACGTTTTCAGAATACGGGTCTGATGAAATGCCGGCGATGGGCCATCAGCACATGAAGCAAGGAAAGTAAGAAGCCCTTTTAGCGACGCTTTCTGATATATTTTTTTTCTGGGAGCTGACAGAAAATGTCAGCTCCTTTTTTTTGTGCCATCCTACATTTTGTGGCCCGCCGACACAATTACACAACATACAAACAGATTTATTTTTTTTCTTGACATAAAGATCATTGTCCCTTATATTTAGTGGTAAATAGTGGTAGAAAGTGGAGGATAGGGGTGCCGGCTTTCTCTGGAAAATATTATTACACGTTAGACCCAAAGGGGA
Organism: Candidatus Sulfobium mesophilum; assembly: GCA_037916395.1. GTDB lineage: Bacteria > Nitrospirota > Thermodesulfovibrionia > Thermodesulfovibrionales > UBA6898 > Sulfobium > Sulfobium mesophilum_A. The sequence goes on along the minus strand of JBAIXS010000076.1, from coordinate 1,332 downwards.
GATTAATCATACCTGCTCCTTTCCGGGAAATTATTTCATCTAATTATAACCCCAAGCTTTATGTTGTCAATGATATTTTCGATAAATGCCTCCACATATATCCCCAGGAAGAATGGAGCAAGCTGGAAGAGAAAGTCCGTACGCTTCCAAGTATGGATGAGTACGTGAAGCTTTATCGAAGGATAGTCATAGGCTCCGCCCAGGAAGTGGAGATAGACAAACAGGGCAGGATATTGATTTCTGCCGCGCAAAGAGAAGACGCAGGACTGAATTCAGACATTGTGATCGTTGGTCAGTTGGACATGATAGACCTGTGGGACAGAAAAGAGTGGGATGCTGCCAATGACATCTCAAAGATAGACAAGAAGGCGACTGCCGAAAAACTTGCCGCGTACGGGTTGTAGGTGGCCGTGGAACATCTCCCGGTGCTGCTCAGGGAGGTGATTAGTCTGCTCTCCCCTCGCGAAGGGGGTACATATATAGATGCAACTGTCGGACTAGGGGGACATTCTGAGGAGATATTAAAGATGATCGGCCGGGATGGAAGAGTAATAGGAATCGACAGAGACGAAGAAGCGTTGCGAAGGACCGGCGCACGCCTGCGTGACAACAGGTTGATCTTAAGGAGAGGCGGTTTTTCAGGCATGCAAGACATTGCCCGGTCGACAGGCGTTGACAAGGCTGACGGCATTCTGTTTGACCTGGGCGTTTCGATGATGCAGTTGAAGGACCGCTCGCGCGGGTTCAGTTTTTCTTCCGAAGAAAGGCTTGATATGAGGATGGATGTTTCTCAGAAGCTCTCGGCCTGGGATGTGATCAACAGCTATCCTGAAAAGGAGCTCGTAAGAATCTTAAAAGAATATGGAGAAGAATATAAGGCGGCCCGGATCGCGCGGGCGATTGAGGCACAACGGAAAAGCAAAACCATCGACACCTGCCTGGAATTAGCCGATATCGTTGCCCGGTCTGTCGGGAGGAGAGGCAGGATTCATCCTGCGACAAAGACTTTTCAGGCTCTCAGAATCGAGGTTAACAGGGAGATCGGCGAGCTGAAAGATGGGCTTGACGCCTCTCTGAGCCTGCTAAAGACAGGCGGAAGGCTTTGCGTTATCTCCTATCATTCACTTGAAGACAGAGTCGTGAAGAACTTCATGCGGGACAACGCAAGAGAACAAATATTAAGCCTACTTGTAAAGAAACCTATAGTACCGGACATCCGGGAAGTCAGGGAAAATCCCTCTTCACGAAGCGCTAAATTGAGAGGAGCGGAGAGACTATGATATGTACTAAAACGGACAGCAATATGTTATCATTACTGTACAAGCCGCTGTG
>JBAIXS010000075.1:0-4088 GCA_037916395.1 Candidatus Sulfobium mesophilum | reverse complement strand
CCCCCTCTGGACCGCACCGCAAACTTATTCCTCATAGATCATCTTTTTCGTCATCCCGCCATCCAGAATCAAATTCTGGCCGGTCATAAACCCTGCTGATTCGGCCAGGAACATGCAGGCTTCGGCGATGTCTTCAGGCTTGCCGACACGGCCTACAGGATGCTGCAGGCGATCCCGCTCCGAATGAACCGGCGTCTTCGCCCTGGCGGAATACTGCCACTCCCTCGTTTCGATCCAACCCGGGCTTATACAGTTGACACGAATGTCATATGGCCCAAGGCTTATTGCCATGCCATGAGTAAGAGAAACTATCCCGCCTTTTGATGCCGTGTAAGCTTCGGTGCCCGGCTCTGACATGAAGGCCCTCGTCGATGCGATATTTATAATGACCCCTCCCTTTCCGCGCTTGACCATTCTGCGGCCGACTTCCCGGGAGCATAAGAAAGTTCCACGGAGATTGACCGCGATGACCCTGTCGAAATCCTCAGGCGAAAGCTCAAGCGGCGGTGCGTTTAGCGAAATTCCAGCGTTGTTTGTCAGAACATCCGGACAGCCGAGTTCCCCGTTAGTCAACTCCATCCATTTCTTCACATCTTCTTCCTTTGACACGTCAGTGCGGACAAAGATGCCCTGAGCGCCAAGCTCCTTCACCTTCTCAATGGCTTCATTCCCCGCTTCATCGTCTATGTCCGCAATCGACACCGCATAGCCGGCTCTGGCAAAGCAAAAAGCTATTGCGCGTCCGATTCCCTGCCCTCCTCCGGTCACAGCGATAAGTTTCATTTTGTTCCCTCCCTGAGAGCATATGCGCTATCAAATTGGAGCTATCCGCGCACCCTTTTCCAATCTGTTATGACTTGCCGTATTGTTTTATCCAATGAGGTCCGTTAGCCCCGCCGAAGTATTCCTTTGAGTATATTGGCATAGGCACTGCTGTCGTCATCGCCGGTGACGAGTTCGATCTCCTCTGGCCTTCTCACGCCGAGGCCGAGTTCGACTGCCCTGCTTATCTGCTCCTGCTCAAAAATCTTCCTCCCCATGATCGCTTCGTTGCTGCCCAAATCCTTGAGGATCGCCAGTCCGACGGCATCGATGGCAATCCTGTCAGTACCGGCAAGCATGACATCCGCACGCTTCAGCTCCCCGGTCATCGGACCTCCGTCGACAAACGCCTCGATGCCATCCAGCACGACAAGAGAGGGTGAATAGACCTGATTAATCTCGGCAATCATCTTACGCATCGATCGGAACGATGTATGAAGTTCGGTCATGTTGCGTTTGCGGGTAATTCCGACTGAGAGCTTAAGGGACATGGTAAAGACACCCCCATACCCGTGCGTCTTCAGACAGCATGTGGATACCACGCATTCGGCCTCCAGCACCGGCTTTGCAACGTCAAAGCCATCGGTCCAGTGGCTCTGCTCCGGCCTCAACCGGACCCATTGCCCGGCTGGGAGGTCTTCGAAATTGATCAGCCCCACATCATGCTCCCTGCAGAGCTCGATGATGCCTTTTTCCTTTATCACCTTTGCAGTAGCCGGAGGCCCGCTTCTCTCGCCGATCGTAAGTGACGACGCGCCCATCTGCCTGAGCTGCCTGATGAGGGCAACGAGGGTATCTCCATGCGTAGAGCCCGGGTAGGGATCGGCTGTATTAAAGTTAGGTTTGATGAGCACCTGTTTACCCTTCACCGGATTTATGCCGAGGAGATCAACAGTCTTTTTCACGCCGTAACCCCGGTCGGAGGTGCGAACAAGAGCCACACGTGTACGTGATTCATGCTGACGTTCCGCACTACCCGCCAGGCGCTCTTTCTCACTGAGTCCTGACATAGAAAGCACTACTGATGAAGCCCCCATCAAAAACTCCCTTCGATTGATCATCTGACGCCATCACGATCGGGCATATTCATCACACACCTATTAACAGTTTATCACAGGCCGTCCTATGGCCGGATATTCAGAGCAAAATCAAAGGGCAGCGAATTTGGCGTAAAAAACACTTTTCACAATCTCCGTGATAATGAGCGGCTATAAGAAAGAGAACATGAAAAGGCGCAACAGAAGTCTGCCGCGCCTTTTTTGGGTACAAATAATAATCACGTCAGCCAAAGCGGTGTGCTTCGGTTAAAGACGCTACCATGCTCTTTTTTTCCCTAACAGATTCTTACTCTTTGCGGCAGCGGATTTTATAACCTCCTTGCCCTTATGCGCCAGATTCCGCGCCGACCCTTTGACGTCTTTAGCAAATCCTTTCACTGACATAATATTTACCTCCTGTTACAAAGGATATGGTCCTCACAGATCATTTTGTCTCACCGAAAATATTAGAGCAACTTTTATGAGGGCTAAAGAGCCGCAATCAGCGCCAAATGATGGCAATGAGAAGGAAATACATCCTTTTTCCTTACTTTTCTTCTATATTTTAGCCGTATCTTTGCCATGGCCAATCGCTCCTTTGAGGGACTTAAGAAGGGCAAAGAAGGCGATGCCTGCAATGAGGGCCAGGACCGACATCAGGAGGAAGAAATTCTCCTTCGGCATCTTCTCCCAGAATGTCCCCAGATAGCCCGACATGTAGTTGCCGAAGAAACTCGAAAGAAACCAGACACCCATCATCATTGATACAATCCGACCCGGCGATATTTTAGTAACAAGGGAAAGACCGACAGGTGAAAAATAGATCTCCCCGATCGTAAGCACGAAGGCGCAGGCGATCAGCCACCAGAGGCTAGCCCTTGGGTGCGCCGCCAGCGCCCGCGCCGGCGCGATCAGGATCAGTAATGCTGCGGCAAGCAGGATGCAGCCTATTCCCATCTTGGCGATGCTCGATGGTTCATTCCCCTGACGGTCCTGCCTGCTCCAGAAGATATTCAGCGCTGGAACGAAAATGAAGATCATGAGCGGATTGAAGGATTGAAACCAGGAGGCAGGCATCTCCCAGCCCATGATCATCCGGTCCGTATAAGAGTCGGCCCAGAGAGCCAGCGTGTTGCCCTGCTGTTCATATACGCTCCAGAAAAGGATGCTTAAAGCCATCATAATAAAGATCGCGCCGATTTTGATTGCATCCTCGCGCGTCATTGGTTCTGAAGATTTCTGCTGTCCGGACTCTTCTTTCTTCATTACAAGGTCAGGGGCAAGGTACCTCTGGCCCCGGAGATAGATGACAAGCCCTACAACCATTCCGACGCCTGCGGCCCCGAAGCCCCAATGAAATCCGATCTTTTCTCCGAGGGTCCCGCAGACAAGGGGCGAAAAGAAAGCGCCCAGATTGATGCCCATATAGAATATGCTGAAGGCACGGTCGCGGCGATTGTCGCCCGGAGGATAAAGCGCCCCGACTTGCGTCGAGATATTGGGCTTGAAGGCGCCGTTTCCAAGGATAAGAAAGATCAGCGCCGGAAAGAACAGGCTGTCGGCTGTCATCAGGAAATGTCCGATGGCCATGAGCGCGCCTCCGACAATCACGGTCCGCCGCTGGCCGAGAAAACGGTCCGCCAATATGCCGCCCAGAACCGGAGTGAAATAGACAAAGCCGGTATAGAGTCCATAAATCTCTGAGGACCGCTGCTGTGTAAACTGCAGGTGTTTGATCATGTAGTAGACCAGCAGCGACCGCATCCCGTAGTACGAAAACCTCTCCCACATTTCGGTAAAGAAGAGGAAATAGAGTCCAGTAGGGTGCCTTGTGAGTCCGGCTCTCTGAGTGGTTAATGCAGTTGCGTCACGCAAGATATCAGCCCGATGGCAATGACGTTAATGGTTTAATCCTCCCCAATAAGAAGGGTGGCCGGCGGGATTTTCCAGGATGCATGCCTCAAGTATAGCACCTGACTGAGGACGTAAGAAGCGCCGCCCCCTTATCGCGCTGGGTCAAATGGCAAATAGGGACACAGCCCATTTACTCTTCAGGGTAACGGCCGTGGGTATGCTTCTTCGTGCGTTGACTCAATTGCACTTGGTAATGACAGCCTAAGTTGATCTGTTTTATGTGTTACAATTGTTCTGTTTCCGGCAGTGCGTTTACGGATCACACCGCGCCCGAAACCCGAAAAATGATTGGAACCTATCTCAAAATAGGGTCTA